>JAQICP010000442.1 GCA_027858555.1 Vallitaleaceae bacterium | reverse complement strand
TCTTTAATAATGTCCATTAAACGAATCCAATAAGGGTAGGGGAGTTTGAGTTGACTTTGTATCAAGTATTCATCGATAAAGCCAGTCATACTCTTTGCTAGTGAAAGAAATTCATCTATGATCCCGATTAATGCCATAGATAGTTCATCTAATTGATGAAGTTCAGGATCATAATGATAGTTTTTACCAAAAAATAGTGATTCATTGTTTTTAAGTGCTTTGATAAATCGGTAGATATCCTTGATAATATATTGCTGGGATGTACCGATCTTAAATGAAATCAACATGTTATCAGATTCACTGATATCGACAACGGGTACCAGGGTTATAAATTGTTTATCAAGAGATTCCTCTGAATAGATCAGTACATTTGTAAATCGGTCAATTAAATTATTGGTAATTGTATTGTTAAAAGAGAAATCTAATTTTTCTTTTGTATAAAGTATTTCAAGAAGTAGAGCAGTAATATGTGGACATATTGTATTGGTTCGATCATAGGAACAATCACAGTGAAAATCAGTAGGTGATTTTTCCACTAAGTCAATTTGTATACTGACTTCATATGTTTTTACATCAAAAACATACCCAACAATGCTTTGAGAGAACGTTGAGATATTTTGTATAAGTTGTTTTTGATGGAGCTTTAAACCTTCTCTGAATGCAGATGAATCAGCAAGGTTACGTATATCATTTAAGGATAATTTAATCATTTATTCACTGTTTCCTTTAACACTTTGGTGAAAATAGAGACAATTAGGGGATCGAATTGTGATCCGGCATAGTCTTTCAATTCCGTAATGGCAGTTTCTATTGGTAAGGCTTTACGATATGGACGATTACTTATCATAGCATCATAGGCATCTGCAACTGAGAGAATGCGTGATAGTATGGGGATATCTTCGCCTTTTATGTTATGTGGATAACCAGTACCGTCCCATTTCTCATGATGCATGAGAATGTACTCAGCTATTTGTTGTAAATCAGGTGATGATTGTGCGATTCTATAACCAATCTCAGGATGTTTTCGCATCTCATACCATTCAACTTCGTTTAATGGACCTGGTTTTAATAATATATGATCAGGTATACCAATTTTGCCAATATCATGCAAAACTGCCAGAAGTTTGAGATTATCCATATCCTCATCAGAAAGTTTCAATTGCCTTGCAACTGCATGACAATGTGAAATAAGCCTTTCAGCATGTTCTTCAGTTTCATGGCTTTTTTCATATAAAGAATTTTGTATAGCATAGATGATATTACTTCGTTGTGACTTGCTTTCGGTGAGTTTATGGCGATACATATAATCTTCAGCAAGTTTTAATGTTTTACCAATATCTTGATCTGGCAACTCCTTGGTTGCATAACCAAGGGCGATTGAGATATCGATGACATTGTTTTTGTTGTTATGACAAGCTGTCTTAATTAGTTTGCATATTTCTTCTGCCCGTGTATAGGAGGTCCTAGGGAGCAGTAATACAAATTCATCCCCACCCCAACGCGCTATTATATCTTCAGTGCGACATACCCCGCGAATGATATCAGAAGCAGTTTTTAGAAGATTGTCCCCTTCTAGGTGACCAAAGACATCATTTGTAAGCTTCAAGCCATTAACATCACCTAATATCAAGGATAGAGGTAATTGACGGTTTGTATCAAGTCTAGCCAGTTCTTCTTCAAAAAAGCGTCTATTATATAAGCCTGTTAGTGCATCATGATAACTCATGAAAAGAATCTTTTCTGAGTTCTTATGTTCAAGTGTTATATCTCGTAAAATGATTACGGCACCTTTAAGTGTGCCATCAACATCTAAAATGGGTGTGTTGGTATCTGTTACGTATCGTTCCTGTCCATCTATAGAGATTAAGATGATTTCTTCATTCATCTTAGAATATGAAGTGCTAAGCATAGCCATATCTGCCATATTGGTTATATGCTCACCAGTTACAGCTGATTTTAGAGTAAGCATATCGGATAAGCGCTTATTAATTGCAGATTCTCTTTTGTGACCGGTCATTGATTCTGCGACACCATTCATGGTAATTATACGACCTAGTCTGTCAACGGAGAACACGGCATCCCCAATAGATTCGAGGGTAGCCCTAAGGGTTTCTTTTTCAGTAGCTAGTTCATCTTCTGCTTGTTTACGTTTTGCCATATCCCATACATTTTCCATGAAATTTTGAATTTGAATTACATCGGTATCTATGTAATCAGTGGCCTTATTGCCAAGGCCTATGACGGCAACAATCTGACCTTTATCATATATAGGTAGGGACATGAATTTATGAAGTGGTGCATGACCTTCAGGAAAGCCTTTTTTATGAGGATGAAAAGCTGCGAAATTGTTATTGATAATAGCCTTTTTCTGACGAACGACTTCACCCCAAAAGCCTGTCTTTTTTAGCATATATTCGGTCTGCTTTTGAGTGATTGTACAAGCATCCATGACCTTGCTTGACCAGGAATTTAATGAAAAAGTCTCGGTGTCACCATCATATAGATAGATATAACCTATATCACTTTCAGTTAAGGTGATAGCCTCACTTAAAGCGTAGTCTAAAAAATCACTGAAATTAAGCGAGCGATACGCCATAATTCGAACGAGGCTCTCGTTTCTATAATAATTCAGTTGCATTTCAGTAGCGGATAATATCCCCGTACTTGCATCGGTTATAGGCGAGAGCAATACAGTGAAATATGACTTAGAAGGCGAATAGGCATATATTCTATACCATTTGCCAAGGGCTTCTGAATATTGATCTGAACTGTACTTTGACATATTGTTGGCTACATCAGCATATAGACTAATCCAATCAGTTGAATCTTCACGAATGTTTGGCACAACAGCTAGAAGGGTCTTTCCAATTATGTCGGGTGTGAAACGGGTCATTGTGAGATAGGCATCATTGACTTCTAGAAATCTATAATCAATTGCAGTATTATTATCATCATATATAATTTGATGAAGGGCATATCCAATTTGGGCATTTTCTAATAAAGTGGTGTTTTTAAAACTCATGATATTCCTCCAATAGTATAATAAGTGATTATACTATAAAACAGCTTGAATTGCACGACGTTTAGATTTATATGCCAAAGGTTACCCTAATCATATTCATCATAAACCTTGTTACTATATTTAATAGAGATAGGGTAGCGTTAGCTAGCTCAAGCAATGTTCTAGGTTGACAGAACACCTACTTTATTACATACTATAATCAGTATTTTAACATATGAAAGGGTCCGTATGAATCTATTTGATATAGCACGAGAACAGAAGTTAGAAAAAGAAGCACCACTGGCTGCACGTATGCGACCTCGTACCATTGAGGATGTTGTTGGGCAATCACACATAATTGGAACAGATAAGTTGCTTTATCGTGCCATTAAAGCCGATCAGCTCAGTTCGATTATATTTTATGGACCGCCAGGTACGGGTAAGACCACTTTAGCTAGGGTAATTGCCAACACAACAGCTTCAATATTTAGGCAACTTAATGCTACTATAGCAGGCAAGAAAGATATTCAAGAGGTAGTAGCTCAGGCAAAAGATGCCCTCGGTATTTCCGGGAAAAGAACGATTCTTTTTATAGATGAGATTCATAGGTTCAATAAAGCACAACAAGACGCATTATTACCGTTTGTTGAAGATGGCACGGTTATATTAATTGGTGCAACAACTGAGAATCCCTATTTTGAAGTGAATGGCGCATTGGTTTCAAGGTCTAGAATCTTTGAACTGAAATCACTGGAAAAAGAAGATATTAGAAAATTGATTATGAGGGCTATTGAAAGTGAAGAAAACTACCTTAAAGCTAGTGTCCTAATAGATGAAGACGCCTTAGATTTTATTGCTGATGTTGCAAATGGAGATGCAAGAGCTGCGCTTAATGCTATTGAGCTTGGCGCACTTACCACAGAAGTGAGTTCTGAAGGTTTTGTTCATATTGATATAAACACGGCACAGGAGTGCATTCAAAAAAGAGCCATACAATATGATAAGGCTGGTGATAAGCATTATGACACCATATCGGCTTTCATAAAAAGCATGAGAGGATCAGATCCTAATGCCGCCATATACTATTTGGCAAGGATGATCTATGCAGGAGAAAACCCACGATTTATTGCTAGAAGAGTGATGATTTGTGCATCGGAGGATGTGGGCAATGCAGATCCCCGCGCGTTACAGGTAGCTGTTGCAGCAGCCCAAGCAGCTGATTACATCGGATTTCCAGAGGCACAGATCATATTGGCACAGGCAGTGGCATATGTAGCATGCGCACCAAAAAGCAACGCCAGTATGAAGGCGATATTTGCTGCCATGGAAGATGTGAAAACAATTCAGATTGATACCATACCACCTTATCTTCAAGACGCTCACTATAAATCAGCTTCTAAACTGGGCAGAGGCCTGGGTTATGAATATGCCCATGACTATCCTAATCATTATTCCGGGCAACAATATTTGCCTAATGAATTAAAAGATAGGATTTATTACGATATCAGTGAACAAGGCTATGAGAAAAAGTTGAAGGCATGGTTGGAATATATAAAAGGGGAGCAAAACAATGGTAAAACAGATTAGTATTAAAACTGGCAAGCTAGTTGAATTATTAGATATCAGTCATAAAATTACAGAGATAGTGAGAGAATCCGGTATAAGAAATGGGTTATGTATTCTTTTTGTAACGCACACAACAGCGGGCATCACAATCAATGAAAATGCAGATCCAGATGTTAAAAGAGATATGTGCATGGCTTTAGAAAGAATTGTCCCTCTTCATGATGGTTACCATCATATGGAAGGTAATTCAGCAGCGCATATTAAATCTAGTATGATGGGGTTTTCAGAAACCATCATCATATCAGAAGGTAGATTACTGCTTGGCACATGTCAAGGTATCTATTTCTTCGAATTTGACGGTCCCATAAATAGAAATCTCACAATTAAAATTATTGAGGATTAGAATCGGTTTTATCAGTTAATTCTACATCTTGTCTCTTTAGTAGCATTTCAGTTTCTTTTGTGTTACGTTCGATGTTTTTAAGAACAAAGAAAATAATGATGGACAGAACACTGTTAAAGGCTATAATAGTAAGCGTTATAGCACCATAACCCAAGAAACCTACTATGATAGAAACTAAATATAAACCGCCTAAGACTACTAAGGCTATAATGCTTAATTTGCGTTTTTTACTCATATGAACACCTCCGTTATCTTATATTAAGATATGTGAAGTATTAAGTCAATGGGTAAGGCTTTTAAAGGAGAAATAATGAAAAAAATATTATATGCGATTACGATAACTGTCCTACTGAGTTTATTGCTGATAAGCTGCAGTGGTGGCGAGAAGAAACAACTTAACGACGATGCTTTTGCCTTATACAGTGGGGGTGATTTTGCAGGTGCAATTGAAGCTTTTAGTGGGGCTATTGTGAAATACCCTGACTATTCGGATTTTTACGCGAATAGAGGCATGGCGTACTTTGAACATGGAGAATATGAAAAAGCTAGTGAGGATATGGATAAGGCTATTGAACTCGATGATAAAAATCCAGAAGCTTATGCGAATAGAGGTTATATCAACCTGGCTCTTGGGTATACCAATAGTGCCATAACAGACCTTAGTAGAGCTTTAGAGTTGAAGAAGGATTTTGATTCGGATAATGGTCTCTATATGACATACTTAAACCTGGGTACTGCTTTTAATTTATCAGGTGATTCGGTGAAGGCGCTTAAGTATTATGATCTTGCCATAGAACTAAATACAGAAGATCCAGCTGTCTTCAATGCAAAAGGCATGATTTACAAAAATGCTGGTGATTATGAGCAGGCTTTGACTTATTTTAATCTCGCCCTTGATTTGGATTCGTTTTATGGTTATGCTTATGGTAATAGGGCTAGCATCTACTATTTGATGGGTGATTATGACATCGCACTTGCAGATGTAACGACGGCAATTAATATCGATCCTAATATCCCACAGCTATATATTATCAGAGGTCAGGTTTTTGAGGCTAGAGGTGATTTTAGTGAGGCAGTCAGTGCCTATAGCAGAGGCATAGAACTATGGGAAGCATATGCCGAGGCTTATGTATATAGAGCAAGCGCTTACGCGGCTTTAGAGGATTACACCTCTGCTATTATGGACTATAACATAGCCGCATCCCTGGGTTATAATGAAGCCTATATGAATTTAGGGTTATTATTCAAGCAATTAGGTCAATACGCAGATGCACTGAGCAGTTATGAGCAGTACAAAGAATTAGTAGGTGATACGGTTGGTTTAGAAATGGAAATGGGCATAGCCTATATGGAACTGGATAGGTATAATGAGGCGATTGAAAGCTTTGACATGGTAATTGCCAGTACAGATGATTTTTTTGACCCATATCTGTATAAGGCGTTGGTGTTAGAGTATATGCAATCTTATGATGAAGCAATTGTTACATTAGAAATTATTTTATCTTTTGATCCGACCAATCAGATGGCGCTAGATGAGATTGCGTATATACAGGATTTAATGGAATAGTTAGGGAGTGATAGAATGGAAAAGACCTTTACAATAGAGGAAATAGTGGAGAGAGTGATTCTTTTTGCTGCAAATGTGGATGGTGATGAAGACGCGGTTTTTGATTCTTTGGACGAATTAGAAGAATTGGCAACAACAGCTGGAGCCATTACCATACAAAAAGTGTTGCAAAATCGACATAAGCTAGATCCGGCTACGTATATCGGAAAAGGCAAGGTGCAGGAATTAAAAGAAGACATTATGAAGCATGATATAACCACAGCCATCTGTGATGATGAGTTGTCACCAGTACAGATGAAAAACCTTCAAAAAGAGTTAGGTATCAAAGTCATTGATAGAACCATATTGATTCTTGACATATTCGCGAAGCATGCACGAACCAGTGAAGGTATACTCCAAGTGGAATTGGCTCAGCAACAATATCGATTGAGTCATCTAATTGGATTTGGTGAAAACATGTCAAGAGCCGGAGCTGGCATTGGTACTAGAGGTCCTGGTGAGAAAAAGTTAGAAACAGATAGAAGAATCATCAGAAAGCGTATTGATATATTAAGAGCTGAGATGATGAAAGTAAAACAAAATCGTCAATTACTTAGAGATAATAGAAAAAAACAAGGTAAACCGCTCATAGCTATTGTAGGTTATACCAACTCAGGCAAATCAACGTTGCTTTATAAGTTAACGCATGCTGATGTCCTTGAAGAAAACAAGCTTTTTGCAACACTTGATCCGACTACTAGAAAACTAGAATTAGCAGAAGGCACTGAACTTCTACTGACAGATACGGTTGGCTTTATTAGAAAACTGCCCCATCATTTGATACAAGCGTTTCAATCTACTTTAGAAGAAGCTGTATTTGCGGATCTATTGATTCATGTGGTGGATGCATCTAGCCCTCAGGTCATGGCGCAAATGGCAGTGGTTTATGAGACATTAACAACCTTGGGCGCTAAGGATAAAACGATTATCACAGCATTTAATAAAATCGATAAAGAAGGTGTAGACCTGACGATTAAAGATATTCATGATAATCCTTCTGTATATATATCAGCAGTTACTGGAGAAGGGCTGGATACATTACTTGAAAAGATTGATCAGGAGATTAATCAAGATAAGATATTTATCATGACGACAATTCCTTATGACAAAGGAAGTGTCTTACAGATTATTAGGGAACAAGGTCAAATTAAACTTGAACGGTATGATGAAGACGGTACCTATATCGAAGCCTATCTTGATGAGGCTTTAGTTAACAAGTTTCAGTTAAGATAGTTATAGTCAGTTTTACACATTAGAACCTCAAATCAGTCATATGATTTGAGGTTTTTTATGCAAATGAAAGTTCGCCATAGGAACTGTTCGTGAGAACGATTTTACTTTGTGAAAAGATGTACTAGAAGTATGATGTGTCCTTATGAGTGCTATATAGTCTGAGATAGCAAAAGCGTTCATGTAGTGAGTTTTAATCGAGTAATGTCATTATCCCATCCTGTATTCTGAGAAAAGGCATGTTTGAAAGTAAGGATATTTAGAATAAGTATCAACCACAACATATAGTACGTGTACGGAAAATAAACACTCTATATTGTGGTTTTTTTGTTGACCTGAAGGTAGGCATTGTGGTATATTTGTATGGAAGGTTAGGAAGCGGGAGGATACCATTATGTTACAAGTGATTAAACGAGATGGACATGTAATTGATTTGGATCTAAAAAAGATTAAAGGCGCTATCATTAAGGCGTTTATAGCCACCGAGAAGATGTTTACTGAAGAGATGCTTGATTTGATGGTATTACGAGTTACCGCTGACTTTCAGGTGAAAATAACCCAGAATAAGATTATCGTTGAAGATGTTCAAGATAGCGTTGAAAGAATACTTGAAAGCTCTGGTTATACAGATGTCGCGAAAGCTTATATTTTATATAGAAAACAAAGAGAAAAAATGCGTAATATCAAATCAACAATTGTTGATTATAAAGCGATTGTCAATAACTATGTTAATGTTGAAGATTGGCGAGTAAAAGAAAATTCAACAGTCACTTATTCAGTGGGTGGTTTGATCCTTCATAATTCGGGTGCTGTAACAGCCAACTATTGGCTTTCAGAAGTCTATGATGATGAGATCAGTAATGCTCATAGAAACGGCGATTTCCATATACATGATTTATCCATGCTAACAGGTTATTGTGCTGGATGGTCCTTGATGCAATTAATTAGGGAGGGACTTGGCGGCATTGCTGGCAAAATCAGCTCAGCTCCAGCTACTCATTTATCAACCCTATGTAATCAGATGGTACACTTTTTAGGGATCATGCAAAATGAATGGGCAGGCGCTCAAGCTTTTTCTTCCTTTGATACTTACCTGGCACCATTTGTTAAAACAGATCAATTAACTTATATAGAAGTGAAACAATGTATTCAATCATTTATATTTGGGGTCAACATTCCAAGTAGATGGGGTACCCAATCACCATTTTCCAATATTACACTTGACTGGAAAGTGCCTGATGATTTGGCTGAACTTAGCGCGATTGTTGGGGGTAAAGAACTTAGCTTCAAATACCGTGACTGCCAAAAAGAAATGGATATGATCAACAAGGCATTTATCGAAGTCATGATTGAAGGCGATGCCAACGGTCGAGGTTTTCAATATCCAATTCCTACATATTCCATCACGAAAGATTTTGATTGGGGTGAGACAGAGAATAACCGCATGTTATTTGAAATGACAGCTAAGTACGGTACACCTTATTTTTCTAATTATGTGAATTCTGAGATTGAGCCAAGTGATATTCGTTCCATGTGTTGCAGACTAAGACTTGATTTGCGAGAGCTTCGCAAGAAGTCTGGTGGCTATTTCGGATCAGGAGAAAGTACTGGCTCTATTGGAGTCGTTACTATAAACTTACCAAGACTTGCTTATACATCTAAAGATGAGACAGAATTCTTCGTGAAACTTGACCGAATGATGGATATTTCAGCTAGATCTTTACGCATAAAACGCGATGTGGTATCCAAACTTTTATCAGAGGGATTATACCCATATACCAAGCGTTACCTGGGGACCTTTGACAATCACTTTTCTACCATTGGTATTATAGGGATGAATGAAGCCACCCTTAATGCCAGATGGATAGGCAAAGATTTAATATCTAAGGAAGCCAGAGAATTTGGTCTGAAAGTATTGGATCATATGAGAGAGCGATTAGCTGATTATCAAGTAACCTATAGTGATTTGTATAATTTGGAAGCAACACCTGCTGAATCAACCTCGTATCGGCTAGCTAAGTATGATAAAGAAAAGTGGTCAGATATCATCACTGCAGGGACTATGAATGATACCCATTATTACACTAATAGCACTAACTTACCAGTTGACTATACTTCAGATATATTTGATGCACTAGATCTTCAAGATGAATTTCAGACCAAATATACTTCTGGAACGGTTTTTCACGCATTCCTTGGTGAGAAAATGCCAAGTTGGCAGGCTACTAGTAAGCTCGTTCGTACCATAGCTGAAAACTATAGATTACCGTATTATACAATTTCACCAACCTATTCGATCTGTAACAATCATGGTTATTTAGCTGGCGAGCAGTTTGTCTGTCCACATTGTGGGGAAGCGGCTGAGGTCTATTCTAGAATAACAGGCTATTATCGTCCAGTTCAGCATTGGAACGAAGGCAAGGCTGCTGAGTTCAGAGATAGAAAGACTTATGATGTAACAGATAAAGGAATAGAAACACAGGTAGGCGTAAAAGATACGGTAATTCAATTAGAGCAACCCGTATCATTAAACTCAAAGAAATTTTTAGTTACAAGTAAAACTTGTCCTAATTGCCATATAGCAAAGAAGTATTTAAAGTCACATGATGTGGCGTATATTGATGCTGAAGAACACTTTTCTTTGGTTCAAAAGTATCAAGTGAAATCAGCACCAACGCTGATCATTGTGGAAGGTGATGCACATATTACTTTCACGGGATTAACAAATATCAGAAAATATTCAGAAACAGTTATCAGTGACAAAATATTATGTCCAGTGTAGATTATAACAGACAATATGATAGTAACGAAAAGAGGTATTCATGAGTCAAGCAGACCAACTTTTTATAAATATGTGTCGAGACATTATTGGTGGCGGCATTTCATCAGAAGGTCAAGTGGTCAGGCCCAAGTGGGACGATGGCAGCATGGCCCATACAATCAAACAATTTGGTGTCGTTAATAGATATGATTTATCAGTAGAGTTTCCCATATTGACACTTAGACCGACTAACTTAAAAGCTGCCATAGATGAGATTCTATGGATATGGCAGAGAAAGTCTAATAATACAAATGATTTGAACTCAAAGATATGGTATAGTTGGGCAGCCGAAAATGGATCCATTGGTAAAGCCTATGGCTATCAACTTGGCGTTAAGCATCAGTATTCTGAAGGCTTATTTGATCAAGTGGATCGGGTGTTATATGACTTGAAAAACAACCCGTATAGTAGGCGTATTATGACGAATATATACACTTACGCAGATCTGCACGAGATGAATCTGTACCCTTGTGCTTATTCTATGACGTTTAATGTAACGGGTAATAAATTGAACGGTATCTTAAATCAGAGGTCCCAAGATGTGTTAGTTGCCAACAATTGGAATGTGGTACAATACGCGGTACTTCTACATATGCTAGCACAGGTCTCAGGACTAATCGCAGGTGAATTTGTACATGTTATTGCAGATGCCCATATATATGACCGTCATATCCCACTTGTGGAAGAACTGATTAACAGAGAACCTTATGACGCACCAATTCTTAAAATTAATCCGGCAGTTACGAATTTCTATGATTTTACTGTAGATGATTTTGAGCTGGTTGGGTATGAGAAACACCCGCAGATAAAAGGTATACCAGTTGCTGTATAAATTGTTCGTTAATATGGATAATCAAGGGTGTATTGAGGAGTACTTATGAATTTCATGGTAGTAGTTGACCAAAACTACGGTATTGGTAAAAATAATAAACTGTTAACCCACTTGACCGACGACCTTAAATATTTCAGACAAACCACACTGGGTAAAGTGGTTGTTATGGGAAGACGGACACTAGAATCACTTCCAGGCGGCAAGGCATTCGACAACAGAGTTAACATAGTAATGACAAGGGATCTAAGCTTTAATCATGAGGGTGCTATTATTGTACATAGTTTAGAAGACTTGTTTAGCACACTTGCAGCATATCCTTCTGATGATGTATTCATTGTCGGCGGGGGGCAGATCTATAATATGCTGTACCCATATTGCAGGTATGGCTATATTACTAAGATTCATGAGGACCTCACTGCTGACACCAAGATTGATGTGATTGATGAATTGCCAAACTGGGAATTGGTTTGGCAATCAGAAGAAAAAGAGAACAATGGTCACACATTCGTATGGACAAGGTATGAGAACATGATGGTTAAGGCGTATTAGAAAAGCTGTTAGAAGGACTACTTGAAAGACTGTGCATATACATTAAAGAGGGATTCATAACATACATATGAGTACAATACGTACTCAAATAATGCTAAGCTAATTGTTTGGTGACAGATATAAGAAAATATGCCAATATAATGGCATTAGCAAGGGACTATAGGCAGAAGCTAACAGCTTCTGTCTTTTTTAGATATACCTTTTTTGCGATTTTATGGACAATCGATATACCGTTATTTTAGTCTATAGCACGATGATCGATGAAACAGTGTATCAAAATATATGTGAATGAACTATAGATGTATTATTAACAAAAACACATTGATCAGGACTAAAGTATTGACTTTTTCCCGATTAGCAGTTAAATTTATAAAAGACGATGGATAAAATATGTAGTGAAATATGTAGTGGAATATGTAGTGAAATATAGGTTGATTGAAATGTGTTTTGCTATCTACATGCGTATCAATGAAACTTTGAGGAGAGAATATGAAAAATATAATTAAGCAACCGAATGTATTGTCCGCACTTGGGTATGATGTAGCTATGATCATGATAAGTGCTATCGATTAAGCAGATAATGAAGATGCGGTCCTAATAAGGCGGGGGTAGGTAATCTAGATAGGGTAGGTATCACAGGTCACATTGTTTTCTATTGATGGCGATGCGGTTAAAAAGTAGCTATTATAAAATTGATAATGACAAGGCTAAATGAGAGACATGGGTAGATTAACGACATAATAATTAGTACAATCGACCTACCATAATGATTGCTAATAGCTTGATATTCATAATATCAGTGTGCGTTTAATAATAAGAGGAATTAAGAGCAGTAACATCATACAAAAATATGTGAAGATAGGGAGGAAGAGTAATGAAATAAAGTGGTAAGAAAGCAAACTGGAATATGATGAGGATTATGGTTCTAATTTTATTGTCAGTATCGATACTGTTTACTGGATGTGACATTCTTAAATCAGAGGCTACCATAGAACGAGCAGAAAAGTATATGGATAGAGATGATATTGATAAAGCAATCGAAGTATATGAAGAATTAGTTGATAATGATGAAGAGGATTATGAGGCGTGGTTTGGTTTAGCAGACGCCTATATGGAAGATGAGGAATTTGAAGATGCCGGTGATATGCTTTTAGATATGGCGGAGGTAATCATCGATAATTATGACGAAGAGGACGAAGATTTACAAGACATCATCGATGATTATGACGATTTTGCTGAGGATTTAGCAGATGAAGATGTGGTT
>JAQICP010000363.1 GCA_027858555.1 Vallitaleaceae bacterium | reverse complement strand
ATCTCTACATACCCTTACTCTTCTTCTTTGTCCCTGATTGATTTCCCAAACCATCCTACAAATGAACATCTTTTTTTCTCATCCTACTTACAATATCTATAAATTCAAAACATGTCTTTTCGCGAAGCGTTGTTGAGTTTCGCTCCTCAGAGCGAGGCTCTATATGTCTCTCCATCATGAAAATGAGACTTCAGCTTACAGTATACCATTACCATACAAAATTCTCTATCTTTAGAACTATTATAATCTCCGTGAATCACTATATATCTCTTCAATTATAATAATACTGATTGAAGCAAATTCTAGATCCTACTTAGTTTCGTAAACTCTGCCAACTTCGGCTAATTGACGAAACAAATTCATCCTTTATATCGTAAACACAGCTACCTATTAACCAATTGACGAACTCCCTATCTATCTCCGTTGCGACACGATGTCGCAACCATTAATAAGGTTTTATCTAACGGTTGCGGTTTACGAGGCCGATGAGCTTACAGGGTCCGCTCATGCTTACGCATAGTTGCTAATGCGGGTCCGCCTCGGTTAGTGAACTGAGTATCGTAAAACGCGTGTTAGGTGAAGTCACTCATGGCAACACCCAAGTACTCTGACTTATCTTTTAGTATCCTTGAAATTTGATCATACCGCTTGCCTCCCCTACATGAAATATTATGTTTTTTATTATCGATAACCAGTTCAATACGATACATATCTATCGACTTAAACTTCTCTATTAAAACAAATTCATATATTATTCCATCAAAAATAAATGATGAATCTGTAACATATACTCTCCTACTAGCATATGGATATAATAAAATTCCACCTACTGCTATTAGTAGCCCTGAGATCCAAAAATTGTCACCTGCAAAAAGTACCCAAAATGATAAATGGATACCTATCATTCCAATAACGCTCAAAATCTGAAGGTTCCTATTAGTGTCATAAACAAGTTCCGCGTCTTCAATGAAGTCAATTCTACTATTAACATACAACTCATATATAACATGACTTATATGGTGCAGAAAAATATAAATATACGTCACAAAGACTAACGACTTATTATCAAAAACAAAATCATTGGCAAAAGGTAGTTGGTAATCTATAACTGCTAGAATACTAGCAGCAAAAAATAAGGCTGCTGCCACTACCGTTAACATATGCCGTTTCCATGGCTTTACTATATACTCCATCTTTCCTCCAATAATCTAATGATTGATTTCACCTAACGGTTGCGGTTTACGAGGCCGATGAGCTTACAGGGTCCGCTCATGTTCGCGAATAGCCACTAATGCGGACCCGCCTCGGTTAGCGAATCGAGTCTTGTAAAACGCGTGTTAGGCGTAGGATTATGCGTCAGCTACCAATGAATACACAATAGTAGAAATATTATTTCCTCTCAAAATATCTATAATAAAGCAACAATCAAATATTTCTTATTGTTTTTTCGTAATCATATTATGAGTATTCAAAATTTCATCAATAAGTTGTTCTTGGTCAACCTCATTTCGAACAAATTCAGCAAAAGTTTTTTTGTCATTCTTAATATAATCAATAATCCACAATATACATGCAGTTGGGATTATATCAGTACCTGGTAAAATTTCTTCGATAGCACCACCAGCCGCCCCTATCTTATGATTTGGGTATAGAGCAAACATCATTACCCCACCACTAAGGAAAGCCCAAGGAATATCTACAATCCCACCTATTACAGGAAATAAATAACTTGCATTACCTATTAAATCAATAATTATTGAAATAACAAGTTTGGTATACTTTATCCTTTTATACTTTTTTATTAGCTCATTTTTCATTTTCCTTTTTCCTCCATTAATTTAGAAATTTAGCTATATGCCCTAAATTCTTCAAAATTGTACTTTATTTCATTGCTACATAATCTGCTGCTTGTATGGATTCACTACTGCAATGTTATTCTTAAATCTCCTTAGCTTTTGTGTTGTCAGCATTATCTTTCGCCTAACGGTTGCGGTTTGCGATGCCAGTGAACTTACAGGACCCGCTCTTGCTTACGAATAGTTGATAATGCGGTGCCGCCTCGGTTAGCGAACTGAGTTTTGTCAAAAGCGTGTTATGTGATGCTCTCACCGGAAGCTGTCGGTAATATCCCCAGTTATCACTTGACCTTATTGAAATATTCTTCTGTCACATTCAATTGACTAATTAATATTTCTTTCCACAAACGTTTTGGTATCTCATGGGAACCTCTCGAAACTTTTGTCCTTTTAATCTCCCCATTATCCATATCTTTCCTGTAAAAATAATGATCCGTATCTTTATACAATTCCCATCCATCCCGCTCACAAAATCGCTTCAACTCTTTCCATCTAGGCATGAATCTTCTCCTCTGCTTTGATGTTAAACATTGATTTTATCTTATCTAATTCTCCTTCATGAGCAATAACTCTATAAATATATGGAAAATGTGCTTTTCTATTAGTCGAATGATAATACATGTCAAAATTCCCCATGTACTCTTCTGAATAATCAGCTAATTCAAATGCTAAATTCTCTATCAATCCCTCAACCGTATCTGCATTACTTAATAAATCTAGTTCTTCTATTACACCAGTATAAGTGCCATCTTCTTCGTTCAGTACAGTTATTGTTAGTCTAAATGAATCCAATAGTATGTCTAATTGATCTAATGATAAAAATGTCATCACATCTCTATTTCTCTTAATAAACACTGGTCGCTTTCTCACTACTGTATCAATTACTTCACTCCAATTTTTTCTCGCTTCTGTTGAATTTATTATCTCGTTCATAACACACACCTCTTTCTAATGTCAATTGTAACTATATTATACACTATGTACGCACGGTACACAACGTACGTTTTCAATTCTGTGTGTATCTTCCCATTTTTCTAGGTGATAGTTTCACATAACGGTTGCGGTTTACGATGCCAGTGAGCTTACAGGACCCGCTTATGCTTACGCATAGTTGCTAATGCGGGTGCGCCTAGGTTAGTGAACTGAGTATCGCAAAACGCGTGTTAGATGATGGCTGGCACGGACCACTTGCTATCAATAGAAATATACTCTAACTTATTGCTGTCATAGTAATCTCATCAATTTTCCAAATACCTTCTTCATCAACTATTGTGTATTCTATCCAAATAGCACCATCTCCACTTCTAAATTTAGTGCATTCAACTTTGACTTTAGTATCAGAAATAACTTCAACTCTAGTCACCTCTAATAAAACACCTTCAATGTTGCTTTGTACAACCATATCTTTATCTTTAAGTGTCTCATATGATTCATCGATAATGTCTATATTAAACTTTGTAAAATATGCCATTATTTCTTCAACATCATTTTGTGATGCATTTAATAAGGTTTTTGTATTAATGGCTATGTATTGCATCTCATAATTTAATGCTAAATCTTCTTCCAATATGGCTTCTAATGCTAAAGTATAAATATCACTATAATCCATACCACTAATATCTATATAACCTTTACTCATACCAGTTGTATTCTTACAACCTATCAGTAATACTACTATGAATAAAAAAATCAACATGTTTCTTCTCATATTATCGTCCTCGCTTATATCCTGAATGCTCGGTTAAAACATAGTGCCATCTTTCATCTAACGGTTGCGGTTTACGATGCCAGTGAGCTTACAGGACCCGCTCATGCTTACGTATAGTTGCTAATGCGGGTCCGCCTCGGTTAGCGAATCGTGTTTTGTCAAAAGCGTGTTAGCTGATGTAATTTGCGGAATATCCGATGTCTATCTGTCAGTCTTTTATCAATGTCCCGCCCCATTCAATTACTGTAAAACCTTCTCGCTCAAAGGTATCTAATTCCTGCTCTGGTATTTCTATATACCTATCCATAGCCTTAGCTACCATAAACACTCTTAAAACGCTTTCTGGTTCAGGTTCAATGATTAACTTAGCTATCTCTACATATTCTTCGCTAGCAAAATATATCAATGTATATTCATTATCTCCTAACTTTGGTAACCAGTAAACTATAAACTCATTATATTCAGCTGGTGTCAATCCTATGTACTCTAACTTATCCTGTAAAAAGGTAATGAGATCAGACTTTGATACCACAAAACCTTCTTTAATATCCCATTCTTTATCCGTTATTCCTTCCCAGAAT
>JAQICP010000359.1 GCA_027858555.1 Vallitaleaceae bacterium | reverse complement strand
CTATATATCTATTCTATTTCCAAGATAAGGATACCTATGAAAAAGTCGATTCTAAAATCACTAGTAATTTTATATGTTTTTACCGTAGTGTTTTCGAATTATGTAATATCTGACGATTTAGAAAGTGATATAACAATAAAAAAGGTCTTACTGATTCATTCTTATCATCAGGGACTTTCTTGGACAGATGACCTGAATAGCAGTATACACGAAGACTTAGCAGTGTATCCTAATATCGAAATATATACAGAATACATAGATTCTTATCGATTACCTAGTAACGATACCTATTCGAATTTCCATGATTATATCAAAACTAAATATGATCAAACAACTTTTGATGTCATAGTAGTATCAGATAATGATGCTTATGATTTTATGGGTTTATATTATGACGACTTGTTTGCAGGTCTACCCGTAGTTTTCATGGGTGTTAACAATTTTTCCATGGATCAGCTAATTAATAGTAATGTTACTGGACTCGCTCAAGCAGATACCTTTGAAGAGACTTTAGAGTTGATTGTGCTTTTACACCCAGATGTAGAGCAGATTATACTATGTGGTGGCAATACGGCGACTGCTTTAGCTGATGCCAATCAATTCGAAACACTGATGAAAAGTGGGAATTATAATGCACTTGATTATCAAATATTGATACATGAGCAGATAGAAGAACAATGTGCCCAGTTAAAGGATATGTCCAAAAACACGGTTGTTATTATCTCAGGCCCCTCTAAAGATAATGCGGGTAATCTTATTGTTCACTCTGATTATGCCAGTAAGATCATAGCAGATACAGGCATGCCAGTGTACGCGATGAGTAAAGTGTATCTAGAAAACGATGGGGTGATTGGGGGAAAGGTGGCAGACCCAAGTATACAGGGTGCTATTGTTGCAAGTTATGTTCATTCGATCATTCAGGGAACGCCAGTGTCAGAATTAGAAATTCAGCTTCATCCAATTACCACATATATCTTTAATTATGAAAGATTGGAAGCGTTTAATATCAGGACGGGTCTGTTACCAGAACATGAGTTACTGGGAGGTCCAAACAGTCCTTTTAGTGAAAATGCTAATATCGTATATACATGCATTGTAGTAGTCATAATGTTACTGATGTTTACAGTAATCCTTTTTATCAACAATAGACGACGTAAAAAGGCTGAAATATTAGTCAATGAGCAGAACATGGAACTTGAGGCATATAATGAAGAATTGATTGCAAGCTCAGATGAATTAAACCGACAATTTGAAGAATTGGCAATAAAGAACCAAGAGATTGAATTTCTGGCATACTTTGATAATGTAACGGGACTCATGAAGAAAGAACGCTTGATGGAAATGCTAAATATCAATCTGAAAGATCTAGGTAGTAAAAAAATTGCCATGTATAACATCAATATCAAGAACTTGAAAGATGTTACAGACACCTTTGGTGTGGAGATAGAAGATAAATTATTGCAAAAGACCGCAAGAAGAATTAATAAGTATTTTGATAATGAGCAATACCTGTCAGGTGCTAATCATAACGAATTCATAGTAATTAATACTGAAGTGGATTCAATTGAAACGGCTGAACAAGAATGCTTTAACATCTTGGAAATCTTGACAAAACCATATATTGAAGAGCATCGTGAGATTGATTTGAAGATTAGTATTGGATATTCCATATTACCAGATATAAGTCAAACCGCTCATGAACTATTTACCCATTCAGATATGGCGAAATTAGAAGCTGACAGAAGAGGCAATGATCAGATATCCATCTATCATGAATCATTTTATAATCAGATACTAAAGCGCATAAGAATTGAAAAGCAATTAGTTAATGCCTTAAAACATGAAGAATTTGTGTTGTATTATCAACCTAAGGTTGATATGCATACAGGTGACATATTAGGATTCGAGGCATTAATAAGATGGATTAAGGAAGACGGCACTATCATATATCCCAGTGATTTCATACCTACTGCTGAAGAAACTGAGCTTATTATCCCAATAGGAGCTTGGGTTATTAACGAAGCTTGTAATCAGATAGAAAAGTGGAATGATATGGGTTATAATTATAAGGTATCTGTGAATGTGTCAACCGTTCAATTAGAAAGTGATTTTTTTCTTCATACAGTGAAACGTGCACTAGATTATTATAATATCAAACTGGATCAATTAGAATTAGAAATCACTGAAACAACAGTTATGCACAATATAGCAGAGTGCAGCAATATCTTAAGACAATTGAAAAGCTTGGGCACGATTATATCCCTTGATGATTTTGGGTCTGGGTATTCCTCTATGACCTATATTAGAACGTTACCTATATCAAAAATAAAAATTGATAGATTATTCGTAGAAGGCATAGAGAAAAAAGGCCAACTATTACTGGCAAGCTCGATGATTCAGATTGGCAAGGCCCTTGATTTTGTTGTTAATGTTGAAGGTGTTGAAACCTTATCTCAGTTGAATATTATAAAAAATCTTGGTGTGGATGAGGTTCAAGGTTACTTTTTTTCAAGACCTCTGCCATATGATGCGTTAATGAAATACATTAAGCATGCTGAAAGTAATAAAATAGTAATTACTTGATTGAAAGGAGTGATCATATGAAGGATATATTTGAAGGATTAGAAGGATTGGGATTAGATGACTTAGATCAAGTCGTACTTTTTGAAAATGAAAGCAAGATGGAAGATAAGGAATTGTTAGAGAAACAACAAGAAGAAATTATCAGAGACATACTTTTCGAACGAAAAGGTGAATGCCCTATCTGTGATATGAGATTCACTTCAAAAGCGGTGAAATCCGGCAAATTGAAATTGATAGATTCTGATTCGGACCTTAGACCAATATACGATAAATTAGACCCATAGTTATATGATGTTATGGTTTGTCCAACTTGTGGTTATGCTTCCTTAGCGAAGACTTTCAAATATGTGAAAGAACCTTTGATTCCAACATTTAGGGAAAAGGTGTCCACTAAGTATAAAGCAAAAGCGTATCCGACAATATATACTTATGATGATGCAATTGAACAATACAAACTGGCACTCTATGGGGGCATGATACTCAATATCAGTAATTGTGAGAAAGCCTACATATGCCTGAAATTAGCTTGGCTATACAGAGGCAAACAGGATAAACCAGGCGATATTGAACCTGAGGTAATTAGCGAGGCTAAAGAGTATGAAATGACATTCTTAGCCCAGGCGTACGAGGGATTTAAACGGGCTATCGATAAGGAAAACTTCCCACAACTTGGTATAGATGCTTTAACGGTGAACTATATCATTGGTGAGCTGGCTAGAAGACTAGGGTTTTTAGATGAGGCATTTGAAGTCATGCGTAAGTTATCCATTAGCAATAAGATTACCCATCGTCTTAAACTTAGGGTTACAGCTGCTAAAGAAAAGATTGTTGAGCAAGTGGGTGAGAAGAAAGAAAGTATAGAACAAGCGAATAAAAAGACTAGCGAAAGCTAGTCTTTTATTGAAATGCTAGATATCTGATGAAGTGCTCTTGGAATAGCTGTTTTGGCGTTATGCCAAGGTTCATCTTTGAAACGGTAATCAAATTTTCTAATGAACCAAGCCATATCTGCTTGGATCTGGTCCATATTGTTTTCATAGACGACAATCAGAGTGTTGATGAAGGCCTCTTTTTGAGTGCCTGACAATTTATTAGAAGCCGTGTCATATAACATGCCAAAATGCTTCATGCAATAACCTTTGGTGTTTTCGAATAAGGGCTTAAATGCAGGATCTTTTTTGTATAAGTACATAATCGTGTCTATATACATATCAAAGATCACTTGAACTGTTTCGCAAACATAGCACTTGTTCAAGGTTTCAGTTATAAGTTGATTCAAGGATGAATTGCCATTGTTTTTACCGGGTTTGCCTTTTTTGATAGGAACGATGGATTTCACTTTTTTCATAATTTGCATATGGACAGATTTTAGATGGGTTTCGAGAATCAGTGCTAAACCAAGGCGATTGCTTTCGGTACTGATCATCCCATAATGTTTCTCGCAGAAGCCTAAACGATTGGTTTCACTCCTGATATCATCTTCCATATAAGCGGTATCAAAGATGAATTCTATTTTGTTTTTTTCCAGTAAGTTATACATATAGCATATGGGACAGTTACAATCCTCTTTATATGCATCCGTAACGGGTATGGTATATATCTTCTCTTGTGCCATATAAACTCCTTTGTGGGTACGATGAGCTACCCAGTATAATATAATCAGTATAATGATTTGGTCACTTTCTAATACAGTATATCATAATACAGGAGGTTTCATAGATTGAATTTGAACTCAGATAACAACCCATTAGAAAATCTCATAGCGGTGATAGAATCAGATAAGCTCGCACACCTATCCTTAGTTCAAACCATGCAATCCGGGCAACATTTCAGAAGTAAGGTGCTTGATGATGATTCAATCATAGTCGTTAATCAATATGGCTTATATAGAATGAAGGAAGATACAAGTGGTCTTTCCATCTATGGCGAGCATTTGTTTGATTATGAGGCTTACTTTGATATGAACAGGGATTACGAACAGATACAAGAAATCTTGTCTAGGAAAGACCCTCATCTAGAAGCGGCGATTATTATGAATAAAGGGCTCAGAATCCTGCAACAAGATCCATTTGAAATGATTATGACTTTTATCATATCCCAAAGCAAACAGATTTCACAAATCAAGATACTGGTGGAGCGATTAAGTCACCTTTATGGCGACGCTGCAGGGGCGTATAAAGAAGTAGCTTACCATATGTTCCCAACACCTGAGCAATTGATAGGTGTAGACGAGGTAATCTATAAAGCCCTTAAGATGGGTTATAGAAGCCGGTATCTTGAAGATGCCGTTAAAAAAATTGTGACAAGGACCGTCGATCTTGCGGCTATCAAATCCATGTCTTATGAGAAAGCCAAAGCTGAGCTGATGCAGATCAAAGGTGTTGGAGAAAAAGTAGCTGATTGTGTACTCCTGTTTGGCTATGGCAGATTTGAAGCTTTTCCTGTGGATGTATGGATTGAACGCATAATAGGCGAATTGTATTTTGATAAAAAGCCTAGTAAGAAAGAGCTGAATGATTTTGTTGATGATTATTTTGGGGCATATAAAGGCATCGCGCAACAATACTTATTTGAATATGCCAGAACCTTGGCGCTTGGTAAAAACAAGCCTAAAAATTAGTATTAAGATTAATAGAAAGATTAGTACAAAGATTAGTATAAAGACTAAGGATTTTGCGTTTACATGGTTGGCATGTCCTATATTAGTTGGTATGGATATTATATATGACCAAACCCTAATGTTTTAAGGTTTTTTAATACATTTTTACTTGCAAATTAGTAATTTATTTGTTAGAATAAACCTTGGAATTAGCACTCGCTATAATAGAGTGCTAACATGTGATAAAGGAGGAATTAATCATGACATTAAAACCATTAGGTGATCGAGTTGTACTTAAACAACTAGCTCCAGAAGTGACAACTAAATCGGGTATCGTATTAGCTACAGCTGCACAAGAAAAACCACAAGAAGCAGAAGTGGTAGCTGTTGGACCTGGTGCTGTAGTAGACGGCAAAAAGATAGAGATGGAGGTCGTCGTTGGCGATAAAGTAATCTATTCAAAATATGCAGGCACAGAAGTTAAATTAGATGGCGAAGAATACATCGTTGTAAAACAAGGTGATATCTTAGCTGTGGTTGAAGCATAGAAGAAACTAATATAAATCCACAAGGAGGTAGTAGAAATGGCAAAACAGATAAAATTTGGTGCTGAGGCGCGTGTTGCATTAGAGTCAGGCGTTGATCAATTAGCAAATACAGTGAAAGTAACACTAGGACCTAAAGGTCGTAATGTTGTACTTGATAAGAAATATGGTATTCCATTAATTACTAATGACGGTGTAACCATTGCAAAAGAGATAGAGCTTGAAGATCCTTTTGAGAATATGGGTGCTCAATTAGTGAAAGAAGTTGCAACAAGAACCAACGATGTAGCAGGTGACGGTACGACAACTGCTACAGTTTTAGCGCAAGCAATGATTAAAGAAGGTAATAAAAACATAGCAGCTGGTGCGAACCCAATCATTTTAAGAAAAGGCATGAAAAAAGCAACTGAGCTTGTAGTGGATGAGATTAAGAAAATCAGCCATATTTTAACGGGCAAAGCGCAGATTGCTAATGTAGCTGCGATTTCAGCTGGTGATGAAGAAGTTGGCGAAATGATAGCTGACGCAATGGAAAAAGTAACCAACGACGGTGTTATCACTATCGAGGAATCTAAGTCTATGCTTACTGAACTGGAACTTGTGGAAGGTATGCAATTTGACCGTGGTTATCTTTCACCATACATGGCAACAGATATGGAAAAAATGGTAGCAGAAGTTTCTAATCCATATATCCTTGTAACGGATAAGAAGATATCCACATCACAAGAAATTTTACCAATTCTTGAACAAGTGATGCAAACAGGCGTAACTGCAATTATCATTGCTGAAGATGTAGAAGGCGAAGCACTAGCTACCATCGTACTGAATAAACTACGTGGTACATTTAATGTACTTGCTGTAAAAGCACCAGGCTTTGGTGATAGAAGAAAAGCTATGCTAGAAGATATCGCCATATTAACAGGTACATCTGTTATATCAGAAGAGATAGGGCTAGATCTAAAAGACATTAACCTTGAACAACTCGGAAGAGCTAAATCAATCCGTATCGATAAAGATTCTACCATTATTGTAGATGGTGGTGGTGAAAAAGATGCTATTGCTACAAGAATTACACAAATCAAATCACAGATTGAAGAAACAACTTCTGATTTTGACCGTGAAAAATTACAAGAGCGCCTTGCAAAATTATCAGGCGGTGTTGCAGTTATTAAAGTAGGTGCAGCAACTGAAACTGAAATGCAAGAGAAGAAGCTTCGTATGGAAGATGCCCTTGCAGCTACTAGAGCAGCCGTAGAAGAGGGTATCGTCGCAGGTGGCGGCACAGCTTACATGCACACTGCAATTGCTGTTAAAGCCCTTGTAGAAACACTAGAAGGCGACGAGAAGACAGGCGCTAACATTATCCTTAAAGCGTTAGAATCGCCACTACGTCAGATTATAGAAAATGCAGGTTTAGAGCCATCAGTTATTGCAAGTAAGATTTTGGAATCGGCTGAAGGACTAGGATTTGATGTGCTCACTGAAACTTATGCGAATATGATTGAAGCTGGTATCATTGATCCAGCCAAGGTTGCTAGAAGTGCTATTCAAAATGCAACTTCAGTAGCATCAACAGTACTTACAACTGAATCTGTTGTTGCAGATATTCCAGAGCCAGAACCAGCGATGCCTATGGGCGGCGGTCCTGGAATGGGTATGATGTAGTTTAATTAATAGTAATTATAATTGTATGTGATGTAATATAAAACCCCGATTGAACTTTTAGAGATCAATCGGGGTTTGTTTTAGTTATAAGTAATTGGTAACTGGTAATTGATAATTGATGACTAATAT
>JAQICP010000349.1 GCA_027858555.1 Vallitaleaceae bacterium | reverse complement strand
TTGTAAGAACGAACGGATGTAATAGCATCATAGACATCTGCGATTGCAACAATCCTGCTTTCCATAGGAATCTCGATACCTTTTAGACCTAATGGGTAACCAGTACCATCCCATTTTTCATGATGTGTATAAGCGATGGTTTCTGCCAAATTAATAATATCAGAACTTGATCCTTCCAGTATATTTTTACCAATAATCGTATGGGTCTTCATTTTTTCCCATTCGTCCTCGTCTAATTTACCAGGCTTCAGTAATATGGCTTCTGGAATGCCTATCTTCCCAATATCATGTAATGGTGCTGCATATTCTATAGCCTTGATGAAATAATCATCTAGACCGAGTCCCCTAGCTATAATAGCAGAAATCCGCCCAACACGTTTAACGTGTAAGCCCGTCACATCGTCCTTATATTCTGCAGCAGTTGAAAGTTTCTCAATAGTTTCAATATAAGCTAATTTTAGTTTATTGTATGCTATCTCTAATTCATTCTCTTTGGTTTTAACAGTTTTCTCAAGAAATATAGTTTTCTCATGATTTCTATGGTTGTGTTTCACTATTTGCACTTGTGCTTTTACACGCGCTTGCACTTCTTCAACATTAAATGGTTTGGTAACATAGTCTACAGCGCCTACTGCAAATCCTTTTTGCTTGTCTACATTATCAACCATGCCCGAGATGAAGATGACTGGTGTATCTTTGAATTCATCCTTTGATTTAATTATTTCACAGAGTTCATAGCCATTCATACCAGGCATTAATACATCTAGTAAAATAATATCAGGCATTACTTTTTTTAGAATTGTTAAAGCATCTTCAGCTGTTGTTACAATATAAAGTTCGTACTTATCTTCAAGCACCTCAACTAAAGTAACAATGTTCTCATTAGAATCGTCACATATTAATATAGACATTCTTTCTTGCATACGCTCACCTACATGATCTTTCATTCTATCTAGGTATACCCATTACCCTATATTATATCTGAACTTTCTTCTCATTGCCTAGATATATTATATCATATCTTATTATTCTTTCAACTATATTGATTACTTATGTTAATTACCCAATCAAACCTTGACATTCCGAAGTCCACTGTTTATAATTACTTTATTCGAAGACGAATATACTATGGGCAATGAGGTTCATACTATCACTAAGGTGATTGTATGGCCTTTTTTTAGTTATTTTTAAGTTCAAGGAGGAATTATATGAATATCGTAGTTTTAAACTCAATGTGGGTGCTTATTGCTAGCGTCTTAGTATTTTTAATGCATGCAGGTTTTGCCATGGTCGAAGTCGGTTTCACTCAATCTAAAAATGCAGTTAACATCATCATGAAAAACTTTGTCACTGTATCAATTGGTGTCTTATCCTTTTTCTTTGTTGGTTATGGCGTCATGTATGGTGCAGACGCAGGTGGCCTCATCGGGACAGATATGTTTGCCCTGATCAATGCACCAATAGAAATCTCAGGGATTACTTTTGATGTTTTTTTCTTCTTTCAGGCAATATTCGCGGCTACTTGCGCCACTATAGTTTCCGGTGCTGTTGCAGAGCGAACGAAATTCACGGCTTACATTGTCTTTGTTTTTGTTGCGACGATGATTATCTATCCACTCATAGGTCACTGGATATGGGGTGGCGGTTTCTTATCAACTCAACTTGGCTTTATGGATTTTGCTGGTGGCACTGCAGTTCATGCCGTCGGTGGTTTTTGTGCCTTTGTTGGGGCAGCCGTCGTTGGTCCAAGAACAGGCAAATACAAAAAAGGGAAACCAAAAGCTATTCCTGGTCACAACATTCCACTAGGTGCACTCGGCGTTCTAATATTATGGTTTGGTTGGTTCGGATTCAACCCAGGTTCAACACTTGATATCACCTCACCTGCAACTGCACATGCTGCAATTACAACGTTGCTTTCAGGTTCCGCTGCTACTTTTTCTGCACTGTTTTTTAGTAATTTCCGTTATGGTAAGCCTGACGCAGCCCTTACACTTAATGGTGCTTTGGCAGGTCTTGTGGGTATTACTGCTGGTGCTAATGTGATTTCTTTTTATGGCGCTATAATAATCGGTTTAATCAGTGGTGTCATTATGATTTTCTCTGTAGAATTCTTTGACAAAGTAGTAAAAGTAGACGACCCAGTTGGTGCCATATCCGTACATGGTGTATGTGGTTCT
The DNA here is from genome assembly GCA_027858555.1 of Vallitaleaceae bacterium. Classification (GTDB taxonomy): domain Bacteria; phylum Bacillota; class Clostridia; order Lachnospirales; family Vallitaleaceae; genus JAQICP01. The sequence goes on along the minus strand of JAQICP010000349.1, from coordinate 16,361 downwards.
TTTGGAACCATTGCAGTTGGTCTTTTCAGCACTCAGGCAGGTGCGCTTGGTTTATTCTATGGCGGTGGCTTTAAGCTGCTTGGTATCCAAACACTTGGTGTTCTCATTGTAGGCTCAACAGCTATAATTCTAGCCTTCATTACTTTCACCACACTTAAAAAAACCATGGGTCTACGCGTTGAAGAACACGAGGAATTACACGGTCTTGATACGATGGAACACGGTATCTCAGCCTATATAGAAATTTGATTGATTTTTACTGGAAACTATTATAAAATAGCTTTAGTATATTAAAGGGGGTATTCCTATGACAGATAAAATGACTAAAATCGACATAATTACAAGAACTAGCAAGTTCGAAGAACTAAAAGAAGCCTTGAACGACATCGGTATTACTGGCATGACCGTAACTCAGGTACTGGGATGTGGTATGCAAAAAGGTATTACTGAGATGTATCGTGGTGTTCCGGTTTCAATCAACTTGCTACCAAAAGTTAAAGTTGAAATCATCGTATGCGAAGTGCCTGTTCAGAAAGTTATCGACACCGCAGTAGAGATTCTTAGAACTGGTGAAATAGGTGATGGTAAGATCTTCATCTATCCTGTTGAGAATGTTATTAAGATTAGAACTGGTGAAGAAGGCGTATTAGCACTATAACTAAAAGATGCGAACTAATTATAATGTAAACGACTTATACCAATCAGTTTGACATAGTATATTTTTACAAAGTACAGGGCGATAGTTCATAGAACTATCGCCCTTATTATATAATATGTAGGTTATCCACATAACTTTTCGTGAGCACAATTTCATTTTTGAAAGCTTGTACCGGAAGTATAATTCATTGTGCTAATGCTTATGCATCAGATTACGTACAGCATTATTTTAAAAGGTTATGGATTCTATCAAGCATCATATCAATTGCAACAATATTCTTACCGCCAGCTGGGATAATAATATCGGCATGTTTCTTCGAAGGCTCGACAAACTCATCATGCATGACTTTAACTGTGAAAAGATATTGATTAATAACGCTTTCTAAGTCTCTGCCCCGCTCCCTGACATCTCTTACCATTCTTCTTATGAAACGCACGTCAGCATCCGTATCCACAAAGATTTTCATATCGAACATATCCCTTAGCTCTTTGTTCTCAAAAATCAATATGCCCTCAACTATGATCACCTTTTTGGCCATGACCAACGTCTTTTTAGTTGACCTGGTGTGATTAACAAAATCATAACTGGGTACTTCTATGGAATACCCTGATTTTAAACGTTTCAAATCCGCTACCATTTCTTCCGTATCAAAAGCATTTGGATGGTCATAATTAAGTTTTGCCCGCTCTTCAATTGGCAAATCATCATGGGCTCTATAGTAATCATCATGGGTGAGTGCTGCTACTTTATCATGTAAGTCCCGTTTCAAACGTTCAACTAATGTTGTTTTCCCTGAACCTGTACCACCTGCAATGCCAATAATTATCGATTCTTCCATTCTAACCTCCAATTGAACTATATCTATTATTTAAACCTGTCGGGCAGTAAGGTAGCAAAAAGCAATTTTCACAATCTGGATTTCTCGCTTTGCATATTTTCCTACCGTGAGCGATGATTTGGGTGTTGTATGAGATCCAATGGGTTTCTGGTAACACATCCATTAATTGAAATTCAATTTTAACGGGATCCTCATATTCAGTAAATCCCAGTTTATACGAAATTCTCTTCACATGGGTATCCACAACCACACTGGGTATCTTATAGATATTGCCCCTAACCACATTGGCTGTTTTTCTACCAACGCCTCTGAGGGCTGTCAATTCATCAATATCTGACGGCACGATACCATTATGATGCTCTAGTAATTGTCTCGCGCATACTTGAATATTCATTGCCTTATTGTGATAAAATCCAGTGGACCTGATGTCTTGTTCCAATTCGCTTAAAGGTGCCTCTATCAAATCTTTCAATGAACCGTACTTTCGAAATAGAGTTTCAGTGACGATATTTACCCTGTCATCTGTACATTGAGCACTGAGCATTGTAGCTATCAGTAATTGCCATGGTGTTTCATGATTCAAAAAACACTTTACCTGATCATAGTAATACACATCTAGCAATTCAAGCACCTTCATCACACGTTGGTCGTAATTCTTTGCACTACCCTTCGTAAGGTTATTCATATAACTCCTAACTTGTGTCTACTATCTGATTTCTCTTACTTCTGATCTGTAATCATTGCTTCTAGCTGTGAAAGTTCAATAATCGTGGTGCCCGCTTCATTATTAAGTTTATTGCGAGCTATATAATCGAAAACCACAGCAACTTTTTGTGGACCCATATCCTCGCTTATCATATTATAATCAAATACTTCCACATGACACAGGCGACTTAGTTGCTTAGCATTGTTATCTTTTAGGTGGGCAAGAACCCTTGGATGATTGACTTCCATAGCATAGAAACCTCTGATTAAAGCTTCATATGTATGGTCAGCTTCTAACCACTCAGGATATTTTTTAATCTTTTCTTGTAGCATCAGGTCGAATTTGAGCACTTGTACCAGGTAATCAAGATTAATGCCTTCAATCTGAGCCCCATAGTTTTTCAAAAAAGTGTATAGAGATAATTTTGAATGCTTAAGCAAATGCCCTTCATTCTCCGCAAAGTACTGACCTAAACCTTCATACATGTGAAATGGACTTTGGCAGAATCGTTCAAGATAGGTTAATGTATGTCGAAAGTGCCCAGCGTTATAATAGAGTTCAAGTACATACTCCACCATCTTGAGTTTTGTCATTTCAGCGAAAGTCAGGTCATTAGTCTTTAATATCTCATAGGGGGCATAGTCTCTATATACAAGTCCATATTGGTCTGCCCTCAGCTTTATACCGGAACCTCTGAGCACCTTTAGAAACCCCAGTTGTAATTGATCTGGACCCAAGTTATAGACGTCGTTAAATGATTTTGCGAAGCTGTCATAGCCTTCTGCGGGAAGTCCTGCTATTAAATCCAGGTGCACATGTATGTTCTGATAGGCATGTATCGCCTTCACACTCGTTGATAAGCTATCAAAATCCGTCACTCTCTGAACTATCTCCAGTGTCTTTTGATTCGTAGATTGAACCCCGATTTCAAGTTGAATCAACCCAGGTCTTGCATCTTTCAGTATGCTTAATATGGCCTCATTCAACAAATCTGCTGCTATTTCAAAATGAAAATTAGTGGTATGGTTATCATGTTCTATGATATATGCCCAGATTGCCTTCGTACGACTTTGATTGCAATTGAATGTTCTATCGACAAACTTGACTTGTCGTACGTTACTATCCAGGAAGAACTGAAGTTCTCTCATGACTAAAGGCATGCTTCTATAACGAATACCCTTCTCAATAGAAGAAAGACAATACGAACACTTAAAAGGACATCCCCTTGTTGATTCATAATACAGAATTTTATGCTCATAATCTGACATGTCCTTTTCATATACAAATGGTATCTCATCCATATCAAGATTATCAACTGGTGGGTTAATGAATATCTGATTACCTTCTCGATAAGCAATACCATTAACAGATGCATATGACCTTCCAGCTATCAACTTGGCCAACAAGAGATTGGTTGACTTTTCGCCTTCGCCATAGATGATGACACTCACCATAGGTAGCTCAGTCATGAAGGTTTTAAGTTCATAACTGACTTCAGGACCACCTAGCATAATAAAGGTCTCTGGCATGATCTTATGCACTTCTACGACAAGTTTACGAATGATTTCTATGTTCCATATATAACAAGAAAAACCAATTACCTGGGCGCTAGTTTCTATTACTCTTTCAAGTATGTCATCAATTGATTGATTAATTGTGTATTCCAACACATCTATATGGATACCCATTTTCCCATTATACTGCTTTATACTATGAATGCCCAAGTTAGAATGGATAAACTTAGCATTAATACCAACCAGTGCAACTTTCATATTGACCTGCTTTCAATATTTTCATTATAGTAAATTTTAACATAGCTATGTCTTCACATCAATAGAACTTACAGCCTTATTGTTGTTCTTTCGTAAGTTTTGTCATATAATGTAACCTGATAAACGAATCTAAGGAGGTAACTATGTATCAAGTGAATTTTGACCAACCACAAAAAGTCTTTTTTATAGGTATCGGCGGCATTAGCATGAGCGGCTTAGCTGAAATCCTGTTAGACCGTGGCTTTGAGGTTTATGGTTCTGATCGCGACATAACACCAATAACTAATCGCCTTGTAAGTAAAGGCGCTACTATATATCAGGGACATGATGAAAACCATATTCATAATGATTTAAGTTTTATCGTCTATACCGCTGCTATTAAAAAAGATAATCCTGAATATATGCAAGGTGTGAGTCTTGCCATTCCATTAATAAGCAGAGCAGAACTCCTAGGGCAAGTCATGGCTCATTACAAATATTCTGTGGGTGTAGCTGGTACCCATGGTAAAACGACTACCACTTCCATGGTTGCTCATATTTTTGAAAACTGTGACATAGATGCAACCATATCCGTTGGGGGCATATTAAAACTAATCGATGGCAATATTAAAGTCGGAAGTTCTGACTATTTTGTTACCGAAGCATGTGAATATGCTAATAGTTTTTTAGAATTTAAGCCCTTTATTGGCATCGTCCTCAATATTGATGAAGACCATTTGGACTTTTTCAAAGATTTAGATGATATACGGCATTCTTTTTTAACTTATCTGGGTAACATTCCAAAAAACGGCTATGCCATCATCAATTCAGCCGCACTTAAAGAAACTGATCTTTATGATAATTTAGAATGCAATACGGTCACTTTTGGTCTCAGTGAAGTTGATTCAGACTATTACCCTAAAAATGTCAGCTATAATGCCTTTGGATTAGGTTCGTATGAATTCTATCATCATGATACCCACCTATGCACCGTACATCTGAAAACGACTGGCGAGCATAATGTACTCAATTCTCTATCTGCTATGACAATGGCACATCTTCTTGGTTTAGATTTAGACCAAGCAGCGATTGGTCTGTCCACGTTTAGTGGCGCTAATCGACGCTTTGAGTATAAAGGCGATTTAGGTGGCGTTACCATCATCGATGACTATGCCCATCACCCATCTGAGATAGAAGCAACCATTAATGCCGCAAAAAAAATTGTGAAAAATAAATTATGGATCGTATTTCAACCACATACCTACACAAGAACAATCAGATTTCTAGAAGATTTTGCAAGAGTTCTTGCAAAAGCAGATGGCATAATATTGACAGACATATATGCTGCCAGAGAAAAAGACGAACATACAGTCCATTCAAAGGACCTTTTGAAGGCTATTAATTCATTAAATCCCAATGTTGCATATATCCCGTCATTTGATGATGTTCAAGTTTTTATACTCTCCCATTGTGTCCCCAACGACTTGTTGATAACTATGGGTGCTGGGAACGTATTTTTGATAGGAGAGGACATCCTAAACTCTTAAAAAAGCTATATAACGAGGTATTTATCCTTTTGGGTGAATACCTCATTTTTATAGTTATCCACATTATCCACATACTTATTAACATATGTTCGTGTTTTTACGTGTGAATAAGTATGTTTACATAATAATTCCGTTGCACAGCCTCTTAATCATCAAAACCCTTTAACTTAAGGCTTTATATTGTGTTCAATAATAAGACGCTACTTATGTAAAAAGTTATCCACAGTTTAGTTTACATAATCTATATATTTTAAACTTATGCCTCCCGAAATAGTCCCACTCTATTGAAAAAATGAATAATTTGCTGCAATATCTCTTAATGATAAATTAGGTTGGTTATGATATAATAACTCTACACGTTTGACGAAAGAGGTTCTCATGAAAAAAGTTAACATCGACTCATCTTATAAAAAAAATTACATAACTATACCGAACTTCTTTATAGATCATTACTTGGCCGCGGCTAATGGTGATTTCGTTAAAGTATATATCTGGTTGATTAAGCAAGTCGACCAAGGCTATGAAGCTGTCTCTATTGAGAATATTGCCGATGTGTTTAATCTCACTGAAGCTGATGTCATGAGAGCAATCAAGTATTGGCATAAGATGGACGTCATCGAAGCCACTTGGGATAGTCATAATCTAACAGGTATTGAAATACTTGATAGGCCAAAAAATAGACTTACCAATAATGACATGCGTTCAGATAATACAGAAGAACTGCAGGATAGTAATCGACATGATGATGGAGAAAGCAATATTCCTAAGAATGTACATCAGTTCAACCAAAAAACTAAGAATGGTCCATCTGTTTTAGAACCTGATATTCAGACTGTTGAACCTGTAGTACAACGCGCTAATTTGACGAAACCTTCTTATACAACCAGTGAGCTCGTATCATTCAAGTCAGAAGTCGAATATAGCCAGTTGGTATATATCACTGAACGCTACCTTGGTAAAAATCTAACAGAAACAGATCTCCGAACACTTTTCAGTTTACATGATTGGATTGGATTACCATTTGAAGTGATAGAAATACTTCTGGAATACTGTGTGAGTAATAATCACAGGAATTTACGATACATCGAAAAAGTTGCTTTAGATTGGGCTGATAATGACATAAATACCATCGAAAAGGCCACTTATAGGACTAAAACCTCCTCGAAGCAATATTTCACAATTTTTAAAGCCCTTGGCATACCAAACAGGAATCCTGTCCAATTCGAAATAGACATGATGAATGGTTGGCTAAAAGCCTTTGATATCGAATTAATACTGGAAGCTTGTGATCGGACCATTAAACAGACTAACACTGGCTCACTTAAATATACAGATACCATACTATCTAAATGGACCAAAGAAAATGTAAAACTGTACAGTGATATTGAACGCTTAGATAAATCTTTTATTGCTGGTAAAGAATCCACTAAAAAACTGTCGGGTAACAATTCAACGACAGGCAAAAAGGTTAATCGTTTTTCAAACTATAATCAACGAGATTATGATTTTGATGATTTAGAAAAAAAGGCAATCGCAATGAGATTGAAGGAAACCCAAAAAGGGAGTTAATTTATGAGTTTATCGGACAAACAGATAAAAAGCATCCTCAAAAGATATGAGGCTAGGCGATTAATTAATAAAAAAGCAAGTAAGGAACGTCTTGACGAGGTTATACAGAAGATACCCCATGTTAAGGTGATCAATGATACCATCACTGACAAGAGCCTTGATATATCCAAAAGCATATTCAACTCACCAACTGATCGGGAATCTTTGCTTACTACACTTAAAAACGAATTAATGGCACTTAAAAAGAAACGAACGGAATTGCTTATTGCAAACAAATATACTGCAGACTATCTAGACCCCATATATACATGTGCCCTATGTAAAGACAGCGGCTATGTGGGTGACCATAAATGTAGTTGTTTCAAACAAGCCATCATTGATGTAGCCTACGCCCAATCTAACTTACAAGGTATTCTTCAAGTTGAGAATTTCGAACATTTTAACTTTGACTTGTATGATGATGAAGTAAACAAAGCAATGGGCATCTCCCCCAGAGAAAATGCCAAATCAGTCTATGCTTACTGCAAGAAGTTTACAGAGACTTTTGATAGCACTTTCAGTAATCTGATTCTATACGGACAAGCTGGCCTCGGTAAGACATATCTATGTAATTGCATAGCTAAAGCTTTATTAGATAAAAGTAAAACCGTCGTCTATGTGACCGCTTTTCAGCTATTCAGGTTACTAGAGACATATAGATTTCATAACAATGAACAGATCGTCACTTATGATGAGATAGACGACATCTACACTTGTGATCTGTTAATCATTGATGACCTTGGTTCAGAGATCATTAACCAATTCACCACATCTGAATTGTTCAATGGTTTAAATACACGAATTCTAAGTAAAAAACCGACTGTCATCTCCACTAATCTAGAACCCTCAGGTTGGTCCGTTAATTATTCCAACAGAATCGTATCTAGAATATTTGGCCACTACACACCACTGAAATTAATTGGTAATGATATACGTCTGAAACATTATAATTAGCTAATAGCTTCGTTTCTCAGGTATATATTGGTAGGTATCTGGTGCTTAATATGTAGATTAATGATGTATAACAGCTTCATATCTGCTTCATGCCATTCATTATTGGTTGACTTTATAGCGAATCTGTATTATCATTTGATAGATTCATACATGCATGCATAGTTCAACTGGATAGAGCGTCTGACTTCGGATCAGAATGTTGCGGGTTCGAATCCTGCTGCGTGCGTTAGTTGAAAACCCGCATAAAGCCTTATTATAAGGGTTTATGCGGGTTTTTGTTATGGAGACTTATTGAGGAGACTTATTGAGGAGACTTATAGCAGATACTTATGATAGTATGTTTCTGTAGTTTTATCAGTTAATAATATCACCCTATCTTTCAAAACATTTCAAATAATATGAATGCATATATATTGACACCTTAAAAACAAACGACAACAACAAGAAAGAGGCTAGGCTCGTCACTCGCGAAGCGACTATTAAGTCTGGCAGGAAAATTTTCTTCATCTATAATTTAAAATCAGAGAACTTTCTAATTAATTAAAAGAGAATCCAAGTCCTCATGCAGAGGACATATTGGATTCTCTTTTAATTACCATATTTATATTGCGGCCTACATTACTACTACCTATTATTACTAATCATTACCATACCTTAGTCTTCATCACTACCGCAGAAAAAGGTTCTAATTTGATAGCTAATCGACCATGATAAACAAAGTATATCTCTTCCTCTGTACTTAATCCTTCTCTGGTTGTTTCAATAAGCATCTCAAGGGTATCATTATCTGATATGCCTATTTCCCAGACTGGGAGCTTTACTTCCTTTACCTTGTCTGAGTTATTAAGAACAACTATAAGTCTATTATCATCGTCCCAACGACCATAAGCTATAATATTATGCTCAGCATGTAAAAACTTAATTGAACCAGTTTTTAAAGCTGAATACTGTTTTCTTATTCTGATTAGTTCTCTGTGGGCACTCAGTAAGTCTTTGTTTTCATTGCCCCAAGGGAAACTTCTTCTGTTATCTGGGTCTGTCCAGCCACATAAGCCAACTTCATCACCATAGTAGATGGTCGGAGCTCCTGGCCATGTCATTTGGATGGCTACGGCTTCTTTCATAATACCCAAGTTGATGCCTACTTCAGCTGCTCTAGATCCCTTTGTGTTAACGCGGCCCACCGTATGATTGGTTCTAGTTAAAAATCTTGAGTGATCATGATTAGATAACTCATTCATACTAACTTCTAACGAAGGATTATGAAATCTGGACATATTATGTGTCATAGTATCAAAGAATGCCCTTGCATTACCAAGTAGATCAGGTCTAAACTCATCCGAATGCTTCTGCATCCCAGTTAGGAACCAAGTAACTGGCTCCATAAAAGCATCATAATTCATAACGGTATCCCACTGATCACCTTGTATCCAGTCATTAGGATCACCATAATGCTCCGCTATGATTAAAGCCTCTGAATTAGCTCCTTTTACAGATTTCCTATAATCACGCCAAAATTGATGATTAAACTCCTTGGTGTAGCCAAGGTCAGCAGCGACATCGAGACGCCACCCATCGAAGTTATAAGGCTCAGAAACCCATTTTTTACCGATTTCTAATATATAATTATATAGTTTAGGGGAGCCTTCATAATTCAATTTCGGTAATGTGTCAAACCCCCACCAACCATCATAGTGATTATTATCAGGCCATGCATTTTTGTCATGGAAATAAAAGTAGCTATGATATGGGCTATCGATTGATTCATAAGCACCTGGTGGATAATTATGTGAATTGGCGTATATTTTTTCTTTATCAATCCATTTATTAAAAGAACCGCAATGGTTGAATACACCATCCAAAATCACGCGAATATCTCTTCTATGGGCCTCTTCAACAAAATTGTATAGTAAATCATTACTGGCTTCTAGGTTGATTGTTTCTGTAACCCTTGAAATGTATTTGGTAGCCTTTTCATTTGAAGTCGCTGTACTCGTTAGTAATTCGCCCTTGTCTATTATTATTTTGCCAAAATGAGGATCAACATAATCATAATCCTGTGTATCATATTTATGATTGGATGGTGATACAAAGATTGGATTTAGGTATATGACTTCCACACCTAGATCTTCCAAGTAATCCAACTTGTCTATAATTCCCTGTATATCGCCACCATAAAATTCTCTTATACCATCAACCTCAGGTAGTTTATTCCATTTCTTGACTTGTTTCACTGGCTTGCCCACATAGACATATTCATTAGTTAATACATCATTGGTCTTGTCACCATTAAAAAATCGATCAACAAATATCTGATACATAACTGCACCTTTGGCCCAATTAGGTGTATCAAATCCAGGTATTATTTTATAGTTATAGAATCCATCAACTTCGCGAACAACACCTTTTTTATTAAAATAACATTTAAGGTTTCCAACTCTTATTTCAAAAAAATATGAAACCGAATCCGTACCTGGTATGATGACGCCTGAATAGTAGTCAAATAAATCATCAGAACGCTCCACTTCAAGTAAAACTCGCTTATTATTATAACAAAGATAGACCTGGTCTACATTCTCCTTACCAGTTCTAATGCGAACCTTTGTCGGTTCATTAGCTTTTGGCGCAGAAGGTATTCTGTAATTCTTTGTAGCATCAGAATGAATGGCTCTTTCATCAAGTATGCCTTCTCTAAGCATGATATATGCTAATATTTTTTGGTGTTTTGTAAGTTGATCAAACGGAATTGTAATATTCATGAGTTTGGCTAATGCCTAGCCTCCTTTATGTAACGATATTGTATAATTCTATTCTAATAGATATTAGTATTAAAAACAACCAAATCAGTTGGAATCTAACTATAAGTTTGTGAATTAAGTTTTAACTTTCCTTTAAGATAAAAAAAAGGATGACCTATCGATCGGTCATCCTATATAAGGAGAAGATTTTTTTCTACTTATGGGGTGTAGCAATAACTTAATATTGTATTGGGGGGGTTTTACAAGAACAATTATATCAAGAATCAAGCTATAAGTGTGCATAAACTTTTGCTGATTAACCCAATATTATTGTCAAATATGACGACCATATAAGCCCCCTCACAAAAAAGGTCATTAAAACCAATGCTTTTTTATGCAATATAACTAGTTATGAGTCACACAACATTATCAGATTCAGCCCAAAACTTAGTTAAAAAGGAACCTAAAGCTGGGAGCCTACTCAGATATTGTCTATGATCCCACTCCTTTGGAAACAACTTGGCATAATCCCCTCTTCTAAATCTAGAATCTATTAGTACGACGACGCCCCTATCCATACTGGTTCTGATTACCCGGCCTGCACTTTGCAAGACTTTATTCATACCTGGGTAGATATAAGCATACTCAAATCCTTTACCATATTGCTGGTCAAAATGTGCTTTAAGTAAATCGCCTTCAAAATTGATCCGAGGTAGTCCCACACCAACAATAATAACCCCGGATAATTTGTCGCCTATTAAATCGATGCCTTCACCATACATACCGCCAAGAACAGCAAATCCCACCTTTGTTTCACCACTTACATCATGGAAGTGATTGACAAAAGCCTCTTTTTCTTCTTCACGTTGTCCTCTTTCTTGAATGATCAATATTTCATCTTCATAAGGTTCGTACTTTTCTAACACATCATGCATATATTTGTAGGATGGGAAATACACGATATAATGACCACTCCTCGCAGCAATTGTACTGTGTATCGTACTGATGATGGGTAGAATGGATTCAGGTCTGTCCACATACTTAGTGGAAGTTTTATCATCGATTATAAGACCTAGATTATCCTGTGGGAAAGGTGACCCGATCATCAGCTGGGTACTACTCAGATCCCCACCAAGGAGGCTCATAAAGTACGGCATGGGTGTGAGTGTAGCCGAAAAATAGACAACCCCTTTCATCTGACCGAGTACAGTCTTTAGATTATCCGATGGATTCATGCAAAATAACTTTACCCTTATATCCGTCCGATTTCTCTCATAGTAAGTCACATAATGCTCAGAATAAAGTTCCATTTTCTTAATAAAATCATAACTGGCAAAATAAAAGTCAAGTAGCAGGTCCATATGAGCCCAGTTTTTATTCATGGCGAATATCTTCTCTGTCCTATGAATGATACCTCTAATTATACTACTTACCGCGTCAGGTGCCTCTTTCTCAACCAACGTGTCTTTTAAGGTGATTTCCACCTCTTTTCGCTTCTGTAGGAACCAAGTATTCAGTTGACCTAAAAGTGCGTATAAACGCTTATCTAGAGGCTTTACGAGCCTTCTTATGCCAAGTACCCCCGACTTGGTCAATTCTCCTGAATACATCTCCCTCGCCCTATTAACTAAGTTATGAGCTTCATCAATCAGTAACGTATATCTGCCTGTCCCTTCTACAAAAAATCGTCGTAACATGGCAGATGGGTCGAAAGCATAATTATAGTCACATATGATCACACTGGAAAACAGGGATAAATCTAAGGAAAACTCATATGGACATACCATATGCTTCCTGGCATAGTCTTCAATGCTTGAGCGATCAAAACAATTCATATCTGTATAGATATCATCAATCGCTTTATTAACCCTATCAAAATGGCCCTTGGCATAGGGACAATCTTCAGGCGTACAACTTACCGTGTCATTCAAACAAGTTTTTTCTTTTGCTGTTATAATGATGTATTTCAGAACAGTTCCCTCTGATTCTAATAGGGCCAGGGTGTTTCTTGCTACTTCCTTACCAATGGTTTTAGCTGTCAGATAAAACAACTTATCCGTTAGATTGTTCGCAACTGCTTTAAGTGCTGGGTATAGTGTGCCTATAGTCTTACCAATGCCCGTAGGTGCTCGGCAAAAGAGTATATCTTTTGCATCAATTGCATTATAAGCATAACGCATTAAAGTCTTTTGTCCTTTTCGATAATCCTCAAAAGGGAATGAAACTGACTTGATGGTGTGATGCGCCTCTTCTTCAAAACCAACGACTTTCTTAAAAAACGCCATGTATAAGTCAACAACACCATTAAAGTAAATGGCTAATTCTTTAATCGATACCGTATACTCAAATATTTTCTCAGCACTAGATTCCAGCTCTATATAGATGATTCTAAGACCGATATTCTCTAATCCTTCCATCATGGCATATATATAACCATATAGTTTCAATTGAGCCATATGCATCTCTTCCACATAAGTAATATCTACCAAAGAACGATTCGTTGATTTGATTTCATCTAGTATGATTCCCTCTGACAAATCAATACCATCAACCCTGCCTGACAGTATAAGCTCATCATCCTCATCTTTACCACCGTCTTTACCACCGTCCTTGTGCACGTACTTATGCACGTACTTAAGAGGCACTTCAGCTAAGTAAAGGTTGTCTAGCTTAGCCTTCTGCTTCTTTTGATATTTTTGATGGACTTTGGTCCCATCCACAGCTCTTTTTGACGATAAAAAAGTGGCTTTGATATCGCCACTTCGCAAAGTGAATTCTACTAATTCTCGAATTCCTAGTTTGATAGTTGACATAATATTGTTGTGAAAGCTAATGCTCAGCTTTGCACATCTCCTTATTCCATTATAACGAATGTAGCCTGATAGTTCAAGAACATTTGTTCCCCATCTCGCGCAGATTTATTTTACAAACCAAAAGCATGTGCTATAATACATGTAGAAAAGAGGTTCCTATGAGAATTATAATTGATGGTGATGCTTGCCCTTCAAAGACTGCAATTAAGTCTTTAGCACAAAAAAATCACATACCGGTCCATGTTTACGTGGACTCTTCCCATGTATTTACAGATGATTATTTTGAGATTCATATCATATCCCAAGGCAAGGATGCTGTAGACATGGCAATCGCTAATAGTATCAAAAAATCCGATATACTCATTACTCAGGACTATGGTCTAGCTTCAATTACCATGCTAAAATGCAGCGCTGTGGTTAATCCTGTGGGGTATGAGTATACCCTAGATAATATCGATCAACTGCTCATGCAACGGCATATCAATCAAAAGAATCGACGAGCTGGTAAACGTGGTACCTACATCAAGAAGCGTACGTCTAATGATGAAACCAAGCTGATTGATTTACTTGAAACATTAATAAAGGCTAATCACCTAGGTGATTAGCCTTTATTGCATATATATTATCTTATCCGTTTATATCATGATCACTTTCAGTATCACGATTGAACTTTTCAGAACTTGTATCAGCTTCTTCTGCTACAGACTCTTCTGATGCAGCATCTGCCTGCTCTTCAGTCTTAGATTCACCTGACGTTTCACCTTCAGCAGTCATGTCAATGCTTTGGCCAACTTTTGAATCATCGGCTTTTTCAGGCTCAGCTTCCTCTACTTTTTCCGGGTCAATGATGAACTCTGGAATCTCTTCGTTATTGAAAAGTTTAATGAATAATTCACCATCAATCTTTTCACGAATGAGTAGTTCCTGAGCTACTCTTTCAAGTGCTTCCATATGCTTTTCTATGATTCGCATAGCTTCTTGGAAACCCGATTCGACTAATCGTCTAATCTCGCTGTCAATGAGGCCAGCTACATTCTCACCATAATTACGGGTATGACCCCAGTCGCGGCCTATGAATACATCATCACTCTCACTACCAAATTGAATTGGTCCAAGTACTTCTGACATACCGTATTTGATAATCATGCCCCTGGCTATATTAGTTGCTCTTTCAATATCATTAGATGCGCCATTGGTAATATCTTTTATTACCAGTGTTTCAGCAGCACGGCCACCAAGTAATACGATAATCTCTTCAGTTAACCGCTTCTTAGTCACATACATCTCATCTTCACCAGGTAGAGACATCGTATACCCACCTGCCAATCCTGTTGGAATGATAGAGATACTATGGACATCATCCACTTCTTGTAACACATGGTGCAAGATCGCATGCCCTGCTTCATGATAAGCTGTAATTCTTTTAGCTTTATCTGATATGACATGGCTCTTCTTCTCAGCACCAATTGCTACTTTGATAAATGCTCTTCGAAGGTCCTCTTGTTTAATGACTTTAGAATTATATCTTGCAGCATAGATTGCTGCTTCGTTCATCAAGTTCTCTAGATCAGCTCCTGTAAAACCTGGTGTGGTTTTTGCAATTTCTTCTAGTTTAACGTCATCTGATAAAGGCTTTCCTTTAGAATGAACTTTAAGTATCTGTTCACGTCCAAGTACATCCGGTCTTCCTACCATGACTTTTCTATCAAATCGACCTGGTCGAAGTAGCGCCGGGTCAAGGATATCCACACGATTTGTTGCTGCTATGATGATAACACCTTCGTTAACGCCAAAGCCGTCCATCTCAACCAATAATTGATTAAGTGTCTGCTCTCTCTCATCGTGGCCACCACCAAGTCCAGCACCTCTTTTTCTACCAACAGCATCAATCTCATCAATAAAAACGATACATGGTGAATTCTTTTTGGCTTGTTCAAATAGATCTCTAACCCTAGATGCACCAACACCTACAAACATCTCAACAAAATCTGAACCTGAGATGGAGAAAAACGGTACACCCGCTTCACCAGATATCGCTTTGGCTAGTAATGTCTTACCCGTACCTGGAGGTCCGACCAAGAGCACACCTTTTGGAATTCTAGCTCCAAGCTCTACATATTTCCTTGGACTCTTCAAGAAATCTACAATTTCTTCCAAATCCTCTTTTTCTTCTTTAAGTCCGGCAACATTGGCAAACGTCACCTTCTTATCGTCATCTGCTACCATCTTAGCTTTGCTTTTACCAAATGACATGACCTTGTTACCGCCACCGCCACCGCCTTGTGCTTGATTCATAATAAAGAAAAATAATATAATCACCGCACCAAGTACTAAGATTGTCGGTAAAATGCTCCAGAATAAACTAATCCTTTGTACATCACCATAATAGATAGCGACATCATAATCAGCCATAGCTTCACCAAACACCCATACATTGGGGACAAAAAACTTAGCTTGTTCAGTAGGTGTTTTATCGAATAAATAAACTGTAACTTCACCAGTTGGTACTTCTGAATTCTGGTGTACATATATCTTGTCAACTTGATCTGCTTCAATTTGGCCAATTAAATCTTGATAACCATAATCAAGTCCTTCGCTGATATCACCTGTATCATTGGACCATATTAAAGTTACTAATAATACAACTAATATAATTGCATACAGACCAAAACCTTTAAAGTTTCTTTTCATTTAAATTCCTCCTTTCGAAAAGAGATTATGCCTTTTTTTCACGAAAATCAGGCACAT
>JAQICP010000338.1 GCA_027858555.1 Vallitaleaceae bacterium | reverse complement strand
GACGGCATCAGAAGGTTATTTTTGCTGATAAGAGATGTATTTGCAGGTGTATTTTTACCCCTTACATTCTTCCCAGTGCTATTTCAAAAGATATTATTCTTCATGCCATTTCAGTATATAACCTATGTACCTATCAGGGTATTCATGGGGTCTTACAGTTTGGGGAACATTACATTAAGCATACCGGAGATAGTGGGACTTCAAGCCATAAGTGTCATTGTCATGTATCTGGTATCGGAAGTCATGTGGCGTGCAGGCATTAAGCAATTCACTGGGGTGGGCGTATGAGCAGGAATACTGGCTATCTGAAATTATATGGGGTTGGCTTAAAAGTGGGTATGGCTAATATCATGGCCTATCGTGGTGATTTCTTTATCAACTTTTTCATCATGCTCATGGCAGAACTTTTTGCGCCGATTATCACCTTCCTAATCTATAGAAGTGGCGCCGCTTTCCCAGGGTGGACATTAGAAGAGGTAATGATGATTCAAGGCGTGTTCTTACTATCTAAGGGAATCGGATATGTGTTCTTCTTTGGGCTTGTTGATAATACCCTTTTCATGGTCCGCGAGGGGACATTCGATCTGCTTCTAATTAAGCCAAGACCAGTACTGTTCATGTCATTGGTTTCTGGCATTAATGTAGGCGATCTTGGTAGTATATTCTCAGGGCTTGGGGTATTCATATTAGCGGCTACGTATTTAAGTGGCACCACACTCATGCAATGGTTGCTCTTTCTAGCCTTGTTTGTGATGTCGCTGACTGTGATGCTTGCCTTTTCAATCATCATGGGCAGTACAGTTATCAAATGGGTAGGTAATGGCCGTGTGTACGAGATATTTGAAGCAATTTCAAGTTTTGGTCTGTACCCTAAAAGCATCTATGGCAAAGCGTTTGCCAATATCATCAGCTTTATAATTCCCCTTTCGATTATCGGGTTCATACCGGCAGCAGTGCTGCTTGGAAGGCCCGTTACTGGGATATGGATTAGCGTCATTGTATCCATACTGTTTTTGATCCTATCCACAAGAATATGGAAAATGATGATGAAATATTACACTAGCGCAGGAGGCTAATATGATTATTGATACACGCAACTTGAAAAAAACCTATATTACCTATGAGCGAGGGACGACCTTTGGCGCTACAATCAAGAGTCTTTTTGTGAGAAAACCAATTGAGATAGAGGCCCTAAAAGGCATCTACCTTAGTATCGAAAAAGGGGAGATCATAGGACTGATTGGTCCTAATGGTGCTGGTAAATCAACAACACTTAAGATACTCTCAGGCATCTTGCACCCTACCTCAGGAGAAGCGGATGTCATGGGATTCACACCTTGGAAACAGCGTAAAAAGTATGTGGCTAACATCGGCGCTGTATTTGGGCAGAAATCTCAACTCATATGGGACATACCGCCTATGGATTCATTTCAGATGAATAAAGCTATCTATAATATACCAGAAGAGGCATTCACTACTAGGCTTAATGCTCTAGTAGAGATGCTGGATTTAAGTCGCTTAATTCATAAGCCAACAAGACAATTATCACTAGGTGAACGCATGAAATGTGAGTTCGTTATGGCCATGCTTCATGACCCGCCTATTGTTTTTCTAGATGAGCCTACAATTGGCCTTGATGTCATCGCAAAGGAAGTTATCAGAAAATTCATCAAGGAAATGAACGCCAAAGGCACCACATTCATACTCACGACCCATGACCTTGATGATATAGAATTATTAGCTAATCGGGTGGTAGTAATCAATCACGGCAGTATCGTATTTGACGATTCTCTGACTAATCTAATGGGGAAACTTGGCCATAAGAAGATTGTGAAAGTCATACTCAGTCAAGCTTATGCAGGCACTACATTAAAAAGCGGTTTAGAATACGAGAAGAATTCAGAGCTGGAGTTGGAATTCACACTTGACACTTCACAGATGTCACTAAAAGCTTTCATGGATCATATCGCCGGCGAACTTGAGATAAAAGACATCTCTATTGAGAGTGAAGACATAGAGACGGTAATTAAGGAATTGTACTTAATTTGAGTTAATAATAATTGGAAATTATGCTATAATAATCAAAAGAACTAAAAGGAGATAGCATATGAAGCCAAGCAAAAGCTTTGAACTAACCTTGAGTAAAATTAGTTATACGTTTGTGATAATCGCGCTCACATTTACGCTGGCACTTCTTAGATATGAGATTACTTTTATGGTAATCATACTTGGTGCCATCCTTAACGTAGTGGCTATTATTTTTTCATTTCAACATGGTTATTTTGGTGGTGCGTTTTCTTTCTTAGCGCACACTTCTGGCGGAATTGCTAATCTGGTCATGTTTATTGATATGCCGAATTTCTTCTTTTTATCTGTAGCCATATTCTCATTTTCAAACGTTTTAGTATGTATATTTATTGCCCATCTTTCTGAACTTAGAAGTAAAAGAGAAGCTGAATTAATTAGAATTAATCGAATTGATTCACTCACAAATGTATACAACCATAGGCATTTTCAAAAATTAATACAAGAAGTATTTCATATATGTGAAAATCAATCAGAAGATTTGAGTCTGATCTTGCTTGACATCGATAATTTCAAGATGATTAATGACTATTTTGGACATGCCATTGGCGATGAGATATTGGTGGAGATATCGACTATCATTAAAAAGACAATTAGAGAAGACGACATGGTCTTTAGATATGGTGGGGATGAATTCATAGTTCTTTTACCAGGTATTGATATAAAGAACTGCGAGGTAGTCAGTGCTAGAATACTTTCTAAAATTGCAGCTTACAAGAATCAATTCATAACTAAAATAATCCCTAACTATGAAGTCACTGCTTCAATTGGCATATCTAGTTACCCGATATTATGTGACAATTACAACAACCTAGTTCATCAGGCTGATATGGCACTATACGATTCCAAATATGCAGGCCGTAATAACTATGCCATATATGATAATATTACAGATTCCTTTTTACTTAAGCCAAAGGAATATAATAATTATTTTAAGTCTTTACTGATCCTTATTGATTCAAAAGACCATTATACCTATGGTCATTCCATTAGAGTATCCCAGTACGCTTACGAGCTAGGCGTAATAGCAGGATTTGACAAGCTAGAATTATCTGAAATAAAAGCAGCTGGTTTGTTGCACGACATAGGGAAAATTGAAATACCAGAAGAAATACTTAGTAAAAACGACCAATTAACACATGAGGAATATACAATAATAAAGGAACATTCAATAAAAAGCACAACCATTGTTAAATCATTTATTTCACAAAAAAGCATCATTGAGGCCATTGAATATCATCATGAAAGATATGATGGCACTGGTTATCCATCTCGGTTGAAGGGTGATGAGATTCCCCAATATGCAAAAATTTTAGCTTTGGCTGATTCCTATGATGCCATGCGTTCTAATAGGGTGTATTCAAAAGGATTGTCAATTAGTGAAGCAATTAAGGAAATAGAGGCGCATAGTGGCTCTCAATTCGATCAGGTTTATGCGGACCTTTTTGTAAAGATGATTCAAAGTAATAATAAGACTTCACATAGTAATTTCATCTACAATCAAAATGATCAAAATTATAATACTGTTTTTGCCATATAAGAATCACTGCATACAATCAGTATATAATAAAAGACGACTCTAAAAACCGACTTCCAGAAGTTAGACTTAATAATCTGACTTTTGGAGGTCGGTTTTTTCATAAGCATTAATAGTTACAAGTTGTTATACGCTCAGTCTAAACTGAGTAACCATGCTCTTGGTCAGGATACCAGATGTACTAAGGGCAATATCTGAACCGCTTTATGCTTTAAGAATGGAAGTCTCTATAAGTTCAGTGGTATCTTTGGCTGCAGCATTAAGGACTAATATATTGGTTTGGAAGGCAATGGCATCGAAGGTTTTGATAATCTTGATTATGTCCGTGGCGCTTTGACTAATCTCTTCCATGGCAGTAACTGTATGATTCATCTGTTCGTTACCAGTAATGACTAATTGCTTGGTTTCGAGTGATATGTTAGATGCTTGGGTGGCGCTACCCTTAGTAATCTCAGGATATGATATTTGAAAGGGAATATGGTATACTATTGAAGGACAGTAAGCGATAATAGAAGGTAGGATATCATTATGCAAAAGTATTTTTTGAAGCGTAAGAAAATTAGTGATGCATTGCATCATATTTATGAATATCCAATGACTCTGGCTGTAGCAGCGATGGGTTATGGTAAATCTACGGCTACTAGAGATTTCCTTGAAGAATCAAAAGCAAAATATGTATGGCTTTCGGTTGAAAGTGATGAATCATCTCCTAAATATATTTGGGACGTATTTGCGAGAAAATTATCCAAGTTCAAGCCGGAGATTGGGGAGAAACTGCGGTTATTAGGGTTTCCAATGGATACACCTCAAAAAGAAAAAGTTTTAAGAATTATAGAGGAACATAATTTTGGAAACAATATTATAGTGGTAATAGATGATTATCATTTTGTCCATTCACCTGAAATGGACCAGTTTTTTGAATATCTTGTAAATTCTAAAATAGAGAGATTACATATATTAATTCTTACAAGAACAGTTCCTCAAATAGCCATTGATGAATTCATACTTAAAGGTTTTTGTCATCTCATCAGTAGTGAATTATTCGAAATGTCTATTGATGAAATCATAGACTTTTTTTCTTTATGTGGATATGATGTAACCAAAGATATGGCACAAAAAGTATATGATTTGTCAGAGGGTTGTGTATCCGCAGTTTATCTTCTGTTAAAAAGTTATGAAGAAATAGGAGAATTTGGATCAGGCTCAAGCATAGAACGTTTAATTGAGAC
>JAQICP010000335.1 GCA_027858555.1 Vallitaleaceae bacterium | reverse complement strand
TAAGCATGTCGACTTTTCCACCAAAATACCCAGCAATAGCGCCAAAAGACACACCAATTAAAAAATCAATAAGTGCAGCAAGAAGTCCAATGAATAGGGATAATTGTGTACCAGTCCATATACGTGTCCACTGATCACGTCCAAGTTCATCGGTTCCAAACCAGTAGTATTCATCAGGAATATTTTGCATACTGTAAGTCAATTCTTTTATCTTGTATTTCTGAACGTCAGCATCCCGTTGAGAATCATATTCCATCCACTCTTTAAGTAGGACATATTCGCCTTCTTCATAGGCAGCGAAACCATTTTCTCCAACTTCGAGTGTTCGTGTGCCATCTAGTAAACCAATGTTCTCGATGATGGGTATACGGGGAGGAAGTTTGTAATGATCTCTTATTGGATCTATTTGTTCTTTATATGTATAACTGTTAAGCATTGGTGCGAAAATTGACATGAGTACTAAAAAAACAAGGATAAACATAGCAAATCTAGAACCTTTATTAGCCATGATCCGTCTTCTTGCATCTTGCCAAAACGTCATGCTTGGTCTGGATATTTTTTCGAGTTCTGAGGCATCTATAGGAACTAGTACAAATAAATCGGGCGTTAGTTTTAATTCTTTATTCTCGTCGCTCATTATTTTCCACCTCCTGAAACACGAATCCTTGGATCGATAACACCATACATGATATCAGTAATAATTAAAATGATAATGTATAAAGCACTATAGAATGTAGCTACACCAAGAATTATAAAATAATCATTTCGCATAATACCATCTATCATCAAGAAGCTTACACCCGGAACACCAAAAATTCTTTCAATAACTAATGAACCAGTAAGTAGTGTAATAGTCATAGGTCCAACTATTGTTATAACTGGAATCAAGGCGTTTCGTATGGCGTGTTTGAAGACTACTTGACCATCTTTTAAGCCTTTTGCTCTTGCAAGCAATATGTAATCTGTTCCAAGCACTTCAACTAATTCAGTTCGCATGAATCTAGCTGTAGATGAGATGACAAATAATGACAATGCAAATGATGGTAGTATGGTAGAAAGCCAATTATCTGTAATGAAAATAACGGGTAGCCAACCAAGTTTCACACCAAATAATAATTGTAAAAGTGGTCCCATAACAAAAGATGGTATGGATACACCGATAATAGCTACGATGGTAGTAAAGTGATCCCATATGGAATCTTTTCTAATTGCGGCTAGGGCACCTAAAAATATACCCACAAAGACACCGAAAATAAGTGACTGCACACCGATTTGAGTTGTATAAACTAATTTTTTTGATATTAGGTCTGATACCTTTTGGTTATCATATCTAAAAGACGTTCCAAAATCACCTTGCAATACATGACCCATATAACGCGCATATTGAACTACAACTGGTGAATCAAGGCCATAAGCCTCGTTTAGCATTTCAACTTGTTCTGCTGTCAACTTATCGTCATTAAAGGGTGAGCCGGGTAGAATCTGAAGTAAAAAGAACGTAACAGATACGATAACGAAAAGAGTCACAAAGCCAATAATAAATCTTTTAAAAGAGTAACGTAACACTTTTCATTCACCTCCATATTTTGTAACACATATAACACTATATAATTTTTCAATAAAAATTCAAAATTCAATCGTAGGTATAACAAAAAAAGAATCATTATACATACGTAGCATTCTTACATTATAACACATCCTATTACTTTCAACGTCTCGGACTTTTGAAATCTAGATGGTTCTTTTGTACGTTAAAGAGCAGAAGAATGTGAAAGCATAAAAGAAGCATCCCAGTATTTGGGATGCTTCTTAATTATGAAATTAGTAAAAGCTAATTAGTATTGGTCATTATTGTTAATGTTGAATACTAAGTAAAATGATACTGTGTCTGATTTGTCAAATAAGTTTGGATCATCTAAGTATGCTGGTAAATTATCAGCATCAAGACCAACTCTATCAATCTCGCCAGTTTCATACATATTTACAGCTGTATTCGTATCCTTAACAATTCTGAAGTTAACTACGTCAACAGTAGTTGCATCAGCATCCCAATAAGTATCGTTTTTAGCATATTCATATGTTAAACCAATTTCCCATTTACTAAGTACAAAAGCACCATTGTAAAGAGTAGTTTCTGGAGAAGTACCGAATAAATCGCCTTGTTCTTCAACAAAAGCTTGATTTAATGGGTAGAATGATGGGAATGCCATAACTTTAATGAAGTAAGGAACAGCAATCTCTAATTGAATTTCAAGTGTTTGAGCATCAACAGCAGTTATTCCTAATTCTTCAACGCCAGCTTCACCAGCCATAACAGCAGCGCCGTTAGCGATTGAAGCAGTTTCGATCATGAAGTTATATTGAGAACCTGTTGCTGGGTCAGCTAATTTTTGGAATGCATAAACGAAATCGTCAGCAGTTACAGGGTCGCCATTTGACCATACAGCGTCTTCTCTTAAGTGGAAAGTATAATTTAAACCGTCAGCACTGATGTCCCAAGACTCAGCAACACCTGGTTCAACTACGTCATTTTCACCTAACATAACAAGACCTTCTAATACATTAGCAGCAGCTTGGAATGATACAGAGTCTGTAGCTAATGAAGTATTCATTGAAGGAATATCTGATGAGTCTGGTAGATTAATTTGTGTTAAACCATCATCATTAGTTTGAGTTGTAGTAGCGCGTTTGAATGTATAGTCACCACCGAATGTATGTGCGATTATACCTTCAACGTATTCTCTTTGAACGATTTTCAAACTTCTTTGATAAAGAGGGATCAGTACTGCGTCTTCGCCAATTAATAGCGCTTCAGCTTCTTGTAGAGTTGTCCATCTTTCGTCATACTTAGTTGCTAGTTCGCCTGTTTTTGAAGCAGCAATCATAGAATCATAATCATCGCTTGAGTAACCAGCGTCATTATGACCTGAACCAGAAATCCACATGTCTAAGAATGTCATTGGATCTGGATAGTCAGGACCCCAACCAGCAAATTGAAGTTCAAATTGACCTTGCTCAGCAAGAGCTAATTTGTTTTCAAATGGTTGTTGGTTAAGTGTAACTGTTAAGCCTGGTAAGTTGGATTCTAATTGACCTTGAATATACTCAGAGATTTTTTTAGAAGAGTCTGAATCGTAAGTTAATAATTCGATTGAGATTTCTGTGATGCCAAGCTCTGATAATGCTGTTGCCCAATATTCTTGAGCCATAGCTACGTCGAAATGATTCCATCCATCAGGATATGCTGCTCTGAAATCATCACCGTTAGCGTCAGTTGATAAACCAAGTGGTACAAGATAATCTGTTGGTAAAGAACCGTTACCAAGAATTAAGTCAGTGATGTAAGATTTGTCAAAAGCCATAGCAACGGCTTTACGAGCATTTACATTTGAGAATAATGCTTGAGCTGCAACGATATCTTCTGTT
>JAQICP010000333.1 GCA_027858555.1 Vallitaleaceae bacterium | reverse complement strand
CAATCTATGAAATTGCCATTATTTTTCTTGGGTATAATGGTTTTAGCAATATCCAAATGTTTTTTAACCTCTTAAACGAAAATGCGGCTCTGATTGTAATTGCATGTGGACTTTCCATTGTTATGATAACAGGCAGTATTGACATTTCGGTAGGTGGTTCTACGGCGCTTATATCTACATCATGTATAGTGTGTCTTAATAATTATGGGTTCAACTTTTTTACAACACTTCTTCTGGCATTAGCCATTGGACTCTTGTTTGGTGTTGTTCAAGGATATCTTATTGCGTATTTGGAGATGCAGCCCTTTATTGTTACTTTAGCAGGCATGTTCTTAGCAAGGGGGATGGTTGCCCTAATAGAAGTCAATCAGATACAGGTTAATAACGAGGGTTTTGAAGCGTTGTCAGGCGCACGAATAATGATTCCCTTCTTAGGAGATTACAATAAGAAGGGCATGTTCATGCAATCAAAATTGGAATACGGCGTAGTCGTAGCACTTATGATAGTTTGTCTGATATACTTCTTACTCAAGAAGACGAAGCTGGGACGTAGCTTTTACGCAGTAGGTGGAAGTGCACAAAGTGCTCTGATGCTAGGTATAAATGTCAAGAGAACTAGATTTAATGCCCATTTGCTTTGTGGCCTGCTTGCAGGTATTGGTGGTTTCTTATATCTCTTCCACACACGGTCTGGATCAGTTCAGCTGGCAACAGGTCTTGAAATGGATGCTATCGCTGCGTCAATTATTGGTGGAACATTACTTACCGGTGGCGTAGGGAATATCTTCGGTACTTTATTTGGCGTACTCGCAAGCGGAAGCGTATTACTGGTTGTTGTCGCAATAGGTAGCCAGGACCCATGGTGGCCACAGATTACACGTGCTGCAATGCTTTGCTTCTTTATAGAACTTCAGAGTATCATTACTTCACGTAAGAAGAAATAACCCAAGGCGAACTTCATTCTACAATATTTTCTGTACATAATTGTGAAAATGAAAGTGAAACAAAAGGAGGGCATAAACCATATGGTGAAGCCCTCCTTTTTTACTATAAAGTATAATTTCTATGCCTCACCCATTATGTTGTTTGTTGAAACGCTTTTAGGCACTAGGGTTGAGTAGATACACAGTGCTTAGTAATAACCTATGTTTAGAGAAACTGTTTTAGTTGCTGGACATTATTCTCTTCAAACCTAAGCAATTTTTCCATAAGGTTTACGATGCTCGGTTCTGCATCAATGATACCCATGTTACTTCCGATAATTAGCATTTCGGAGATATGTGAGGCTGTTTTATTGGTCATAGTTTGCATAGTAATCATTAAATATGTTTTATTTTATCAAGTGGACTAATACCTTTTTCATCTTGCCCGTTTTCGTTCAGTACTTTTTGCGCAGCGCAGTGTGTTTCTTTATACTCATTAAACTGAGATTCTTGATGGTTTTTAAAGTCCTCGTTCTCAACTATACCCAACAATTGTTTGATTGTATTCACACCCATTTGTGAGTTCTGAAAAACGAAGTTTAACATTTCGGTATTCCCATTCATTTTTTATCACACTTCTCATATTTAGTATGGCCGAATAATGGTTGAATATTACACCATTTATAATTTTATCTCCCACCCATGTTGAAACGGTGGTAAGACTATATCGCCGGGAGCCTTGAACATGAACGTGCAGCCTAGGGTTGCCACACTGATATTATTTATGGCAGGTCGTGGTATTGCCCAATTGGTTACAGGTAGTTTTATTCTTTATGTGAAACCAGTGGACTTCGGGTATTTAGGTGGATTTATACCAGGTGTACCTATGCCAACACCATTCTTTATTGCCCTATTTGTGGCGGTAAATTTTCTCTATGGGGTAGTGTTATTGGTGCCATAACCATTCAAGCATTAACAACAACCCTTTATGCGATGCATGTATCGTCTAGTCAATTGCCACTATATAAAGCAATTGTCGTTATTATCATTGTAGCAATTCAGTCACCTGTGGTACTTAAAAGGATTAATAGTATCAAGGCTAGATTCACATCGCCTAAGCTGGCAAAGGAGGCGAACTAGATGAAAAAGACAAAAGTGAAACCATTGCCAGGCAAGAATATATTTAAGCGAATCATGACTAAGCTATTAGCACGTAATTTCCTGCTATTTATTACAATTGTGTTGTTTGTGGGCATGTACATAGTGGGATTGGTCATCTTCAAAGAGAAAAATTTTGGCAATACACAAGTTTTCTTTAACCTGTTTATTTCCAATGCAGGTTTGATCATCACCACAGTCGGTATGACCATGGTTCTTATAATAGGTGGTATTGATATTTCGGTAGGTTCTGTTGTAGCGGTAACTTGCATGATGCTTGCAGCATGATGGAAAAGGGTAATATCGATGCAATACCTGCCATGATTATAGTATTGATTTATGGTGTTGCCTTTGGATCACTATTTGGTGTCCTTATAAAAGCTAATATAGAAACTTTCGTATCATTCCAAGGCAATTTATCATCTTGGTGGTCGAAGATTATCATAGCAGCACTTTTAGCATTTTTTATCGTATTACAAAGTGTTTTGGCGAAAAGAAAAGAAAAGAATACGTAAATTCATTATTCATTATTGGTCCCCCCTTTTAAATATTAAGCTTTAGATGACTTGATCTTTTCATGGTTTAATCGTTATATTTCATTTTGATTACATAGATTGACTTTTGCCCTAATATAGGATAAACTAAAGAAGTAACAGAGAATCATTATTATTTAGAAAAGAAAGGAGAACTATATGATTATAAGAAACATTACTAATGTTGAAGCATTCTTCAAGACAGTTGAAAAGTGTGAAGGTAGAGTTGAACTTCTAACTAAACAAGGCGATCGATTAAACCTCAAATCAAAATTATCACAGTATGTA
>JAQICP010000308.1 GCA_027858555.1 Vallitaleaceae bacterium | reverse complement strand
AGATGTGAATCTGCTACTTTCAACTGCCCTATTATCAGAGGGGTACGAAGTTGATTCTGTTTTTAATGGCAAGGATGGGTTGAACGCAGTTACGCAGTATTCTTATCAGCTAGTTCTACTGGACTTAATGCTCCCTTATAAAAGTGGTGACGTCCTACTTAAAGAATTACGTGCTTTTTCAGAGGTGCCTGTGATTGTTATTTCAGCCAAAGGGTTGGTGGAAACAAAAGTAGCATTACTTAAACTCGGTGCTGATGATTACATCACCAAGCCGTTTAATTTGGATGAAGTTTTAGCAAGAGTAGCTTCTAACATTAGACGCGCTCACAATCAAGAAGATGTGAATCATTTATTAACATACAAAGATATCATCTTAGATACAAGGGCTAAATCGGTTGTTGTCAATGGCATACCGTTGGAATTAACGGCCAAAGAGTATATGATTCTTGAATACTTAATGCAAAATCAGTATACGGTAGCCTCAAAAGCCATGATCTATGAATTATTATGGCAGGAGTCATATCTAGGTGATGATAACGTCATTAAAATTCATATAAGTAATATCAGAAGTAAATTAAGGAAAACTGGTAACTGTGATCATTATATTGAAACGGTGTGGGGACTTGGGTATCGTCTTAGCAAAGAATAATTAGGCTAACAAGCCCTTTATCACCGCTTCATTATCATTGAACCTACTAAGTTATCTTATATAGATAGATCAGCACCAAAATAGCACTTGAAGACAATAGAATCATCAATATGTTTCTTAACCATCTCTTCTTCCTAAAGGCAAAAATCAGAATCAAAGTAATGAGTATGACAATAAGAATTATATAGACCACATATCCTAAGCCATCTATTCTATCTAATAACACCGTTTTATAAGCATTGATACGCATTATTATTTTAGTCGTCAGTGGTATCTGATAGACTTTGTCTTGCCACCATTCATCAGTTAAATTATCTTCGTTTATACTAACGATTTTACCAGTGCTGTCTATTAATGCCATATCTTCAGAATTAAGTAATATTTCATTAGTTTCACCAAGGTGTTCTTCGTCTGTTGAAATATCTTCAAGGGATGAAGCCATTACACCCAAACTGCCATCTAGCACTACAATTTCTGTTTCCTTCTTAAGTGATACAACAAAATCAGTATCATAACCTGTTAAGGTCTGCCACTGCCCATCCCCTTTATCTATATCCACAATATAGTGCATATTCTGGGAATCATAAGCTATATATCTTGCACTGCCTTCAAACATCTTAACACTAATATGCTCTATAGAGACATTACCTAATCTGATATGGGTGTTCTCTGCTATATGGACATAACCAACAATAACCCCATCAATAGTAATTCTGACAACTGCCTTACTATTACCAGTTACTATATCATCTAGTGGGTCTAGAAGTAGTGGATTAGTATAAGTTGCACTACCTTCCACTATGTCATTATCAACTCTACCACTATAATTCCAAGAGCTTATTGTTAAATCATCACTATTCATGACTAACTCAATTACCGTATTACGAAGCGCAGGACGATAGATATCCTCTTGCAACCAAGTCTCTATCTGGTCAAAGGAAGTTGTAGATTCTGTTATGGCTGTGCCCATCCAACTAAAGGCATCTGAGTGAGTCATATCAATTAATGAACGGGTAGCTACGCCATTGAGCCTAGCCGATGTTGCAGCTACAACCACATCACCACTAAAAAAGCCAGGCAAACCTGAGTAACTGTATATTAGAGCATATTGAACATATGGATTCAGATGAGCTCCAGTACTTTCACCAATATTCAGGTTAAGTATAAAAGTACTGGTCTCATGTAATTCTTTTGCTGCGGCTTCATGCTGGCCGAGTGTCCAAGATTGTAGTAAACCGATCTGCTTATCAACCCAGCTGCAACCATGATTCGGTGTGCCAACCATAATTAATTTCCTTACAAAGTCATGGTAATAATCCGTATTGTTCACATAGTACCTGGTTATCAAACCACCCATACTATGGGCAACCACATCAACTTTGGTGGCTTTAATACCACGTTCAATATAATACAGCAGATTATCTCTTATATCTAGATTCAATTGAATCGCTTGAGCTTCAATGGTATGATCGCCTGCATA
>JAQICP010000277.1 GCA_027858555.1 Vallitaleaceae bacterium | reverse complement strand
AGGTCATAATAAGTGAATTCTATTTTGAATTTATAAAATCAAAATAGTAGTGAAAAGTGAGCATTTGAACCTAGAAATAGGTCAAAGACTCACTTTTTTGCTAAAAAACTTGCGTAATCGGTAGGTTGTGTATATAATGTTGAATTGATATATCGAGACAATTCATATGGTGCATCTGCGTCATATTAACCTATTCTAGGTCAAAAGGCATATTCTTGCCATTAGGAGGACAAATGAATCAAGTGTATTATTGGTATTGGTTAACAACGATAAAAGGGCTGGGAAGAAAATCAATTTGGCGTATTTTGGATTATTATCAAACACCTCAGATGATTTTTGAAGATCAATCAAGTAACTTGAGACTTGTTTTAAGCAAGCATTGTAAGTTATCAGAAACTGTTATTATGAACATTATTGGTAGCAGAGACATTGAAACCATCCAATTGGAAGTGGCATCAATCAAACATCAAAACATACAGATTTTATGTCCAACTGACGACCTGTTTCCAGGGGCATATAGACATATATATGATCCGCCGTGTCTCTTATATTACAAAGGAACCATGCCTAATTTAACTAGACCTACTATCGCAATTATAGGTGCTAGAAATTGTTCTGATTATGGCATTCACATGGCGCTTGAGATTGGTCAGACATTAACAGATTCCGGTGTTAATGTAATTAGCGGAATGGCAAGAGGCGTAGATGCTGCAGCTCATAGGGGTGCAATACAAAGCTACATCGCCGATGACCACCAAGGTAGCAAGCAAGATATTCGCCAAGAAGTATCATATACCAGTACTGCAAGTGGTAATGATTCTAATTCAAGGGGGAAGACGGTCGCCATATTAGGCTCAGGCGTTAATGTCTGTTATCCTAAAGATAACTATCAATTGTACCGGGATATTATGAAATTCGGTTGCGTTATGTCTGAATACCATATTAACGACCAACCAAAACCAGGTTATTTTCCTATGAGGAATCGGTTAATCAGTGGTATGGCTGATGGTGTTGTGGTAGTTGAAGCTAAAAAAAGTAGTGGTTCACTCATCACGGCGCATTACGGACTAGAACAGGGCAAAGATATATTCGCTGTTCCAGGAAGGGCTACAGACATATTAAGTGAAGGTACTAATTTGTTAATTAAGGCAGGTGCAAAAATTGTTTTAGATGCATCTGATATACTAGAAGAATACAATTTGAAAATTAGCGTGGGAAAGCAAATGCCACTTCGTGACCTTGCTGAAACAGAAGCTTCTATATATAATGCCATATCTTTTGATCCAATATCAATTGATAGGCTTAGCACAGAATTAAAGATGAGGATTGAGGAAGTAAGAATAGGTGCTATTCGACTAGAAATTCTAGGGTTGATTCGACATCTACCAAATAACACTGTTGTTAAAAAGTGATTCCGTGGAGGGAAATATGGCAAAAAATCTAGTGATTGTAGAGTCGCCAGCAAAGGCGAAAACAATAAAAAAATTCTTAGGCGCTAACTATAAAATCGAAGCATCTATGGGACATGTGCGTGATTTACCTAAAAGCCAAATGGGTGTTGATGTCGAAAATGACTTCGAACCAAAATACATTACCATTAGAGGAAAGGGAGAATTGTTAGCTCATCTTCGAAAAGAAGTTAAAAAAGCTAGCAAAGTATATCTCGCAACTGACCCTGACCGTGAAGGAGAAGCAATCTCTTGGCATTTACTGTATGCCCTCAAATTGGAAAACAAGCCTACCTTTAGAATTAGTTTCAATGAAATAACTAAAATTGCAATCAAGTCTTCTATTCTAGAAGCTCGTGAAATAGATATGGATTTAGTGGATGCGCAACAAGCTCGTAGAATGCTAGATCGAATTGTTGGCTACCGTATGAGTGCGCTTTTATGGAAGAAAGTTAAGAAAGGTTTAAGTGCCGGTCGTGTGCAATCATTAGCACTTAGATTGATTTGTGATAGAGAAAATGACGTGAATGCTTTTATACCCGAAGAGTACTGGAGTTTAGAAGCTGATTTATATGATGAAGTCTCAAAAGATTCATTTACTGCTAAGTTCTATGGAGATCAGAATGCTAAGATGGATTTACCTGATGGCGAGGTTGTACAAAAGATTATTGAAGCAATTAAAGATAAGACTTTTGAAATATCAGATATCAAAGAAAAAGAGAGATCACAGAAGCCTTACTTGCCTTTTACGACAAGTACCTTGCAGCAAGAAGCCGCAAAAAAACTGAACTATTCACCTTCAAAAACCATGAGATTAGCTCAGCAACTATATGAAGGTATTGATATTGTAGGTAATGGGACCATTGGTCTGATTACTTATTTGCGTACTGATTCTACTAGAATATCAGATGAAGCCCACCTTGAAGCTTTAGCTTATATCGAAACTAATTTCGGAGAAGCATATGCTAACCCTAAACAAATATTAAGTAAGAAAAAGGGGAAAGTGCAAGATGCTCATGAAGCTGTTCGACCAACAACTATTGCATTCGATCCAAAAACAATAAAAGCTTCACTCAGTCGTGACCAATATAAATTATACAAATTAATATATGACCGATTTATTTCCAGTAGAATGATGCCAGCTAGATATGCTAGGAAGTCCATACAGATTAATGTTGGCGATTATCGTTTCACAGCATCATTATCAACATTGATTTTTGATGGTTTCTTGAAAGTGTATGATGCAAAAAATAAGGATGAAGACAAGCAAGCAATTGCTAATATTACACGGGAATCAATTCTAAGTGTGAGTGAATTGATTGATAAGCAACATTTCACCCAACCACCTGCAAGGTTTTCTGAAGCTTCACTCATTAAGACACTTGAGGAAAATGGTGTTGGGCGTCCATCGACTTATGCACCTACCATTGGCACCATCATGGCTAGAGGCTACGTTATAAAAGAAGAGAAGATACTATATCCTTCTGAACTTGGCAGTATCGTTGATGATATGCTAAGGGGTTATTTTGAAGAACTGATCAATGTCACATTTACAGCTGACTTAGAAAGCAAGTTAGATCAAGTAGAAGAAGGGTTGATTCCGTGGAAAGATGTGATTCGTGAATTTTATCCAGGGTTTAATAAAATAGTCTTAAAAGCTGAAAAAGAACTTGAGAAGGTTGAAATAAAAGATGTCGTATCGGATGTGATTTGTGAATTATGTGGCACTAATATGGTTATTAAGTTGGGTAAGTATGGTAAATTCTTGGCGTGTCCCACATTCCCTGAATGTAGAAATACAAAACCATTACATGAAAAAGTTGAAAATGTACTTTGTCCAAAGTGTTCAGGTGAAGTGCTTGTGAAGAAAACTAAAAAAGGACGTAAGTATTTTGGTTGCGAGAATAATCCTGAATGTGATTTTATGACATGGCAAAAGCCTTCTGAACACAAATGTGAGAAATGTGGCAGTATGCTCCTTGAAAAAGGTAAAAAACTTGTGTGTTATAATGACGAATGTAAGCATGTAGTAGAAAATATTTAGAATTGTGCAAATAATTAGAGGAATTACTTGTTTTGTTTGATTTGTTGCTATATAATAAAGCAATATGAGTATTATAGGGTAGGTAGTCTGGAGGGATTCGCTTGAGCGTACAATTATTAGACAAAACACGCAAAATTAATAAATTACTGCAGAACACAGGAACAAGCCGAGTTGTTTTTAATGATATTTGTGAAGTTTTAGGATCAATCCTAACTTCCAATGTGCTTATTATCAGCAAAAAAGGTAAGTTGCTAGCTATTTATGAGAATGAGATTGCAGTTAGAATTCATGAGTTATTACCATATAAGATGGGTGACTATATTGATGAGCAATTAAAAGAGCGTGTACTTAATATTCTTTCAACTAAAGAAAATATTAATCTTGAAACACTTGGGTTTTCCAAGTTTGTGACAGAAAATCAATTAGTTGGCATGGTTGTACCTGTTGATATAGCCGGTCAAAGACTTGGGACACTATTCCTATATAAGGCCGATGCAACCTATCATATTGAAGATATCATATTGGGTGAATACGGTGCTACCGTAGTAGGACTTGAAGTTATGCGGTCAATCAACGAAGAAAGTTCAGAAGAGCTCAGGAAGATATCGGTTGTGAAATCCGCAATCAGTACCTTATCCTTTTCAGAACAAGAAGCAATCAAACACATATTTCAAGAATTAGATGGTACTGAAGGCATTTTGGTAGCTAGTAAAGTGGCTGACCGAGTTGGGATTACCCGCTCAGTTATAGTGAATGCTCTTCGAAAGTTTGAGAGTGCTGGTGTTATTGAGTCCCGTTCTTTGGGTATGAAAGGTACTTATATCAAGGTGTTGAATAATCTGCTCCTTGATGAGTTAGATAAACTATA
This sequence comes from Vallitaleaceae bacterium, assembly GCA_027858555.1. Classification (GTDB taxonomy): domain Bacteria; phylum Bacillota; class Clostridia; order Lachnospirales; family Vallitaleaceae; genus JAQICP01. Next base: position 11 of record JAQICP010000277.1, on the reverse strand, counting down.
ATCATATATAA
>JAQICP010000271.1 GCA_027858555.1 Vallitaleaceae bacterium | reverse complement strand
CATGCAGGTTGTTTCTATTATTTTAATAATAGCATATATGTGTATATATGAAACCTATATAAAAACCTATCTATGATTTTGTATACGAATCTTTTATACGAACCGATACACGTTCCTTTGTACTAAAATTAATAGTTGCCTATTTAGTCGACTATATATAAGACGATTTAAGAAGCGATATATTGCATTAATTGCAAAAATATTTTATTTATGACAGGATTATGGAACTTTTCTGCGTTCCTAGCGACTAATAGAGGTAAGCATTACATTAAATGGACAGAAAATAAGGAGTGAAAATTATGGTTAAAATGATAAGTAAAGTAAGTGTTCTAATGATAGCAGGTGTTCTTCTACTGGGAGGATGCACTAAAACTGATGTGATTGAGCTGGGAGATTCAGACCAACAAGGTATTGCAGTTGGAGAACCGAGTCCAACTACACCAGACGATACAGATCTGGCATCAGGAACAAGTCCTAAGATTGATGAAGACACAGCTAAGGCAATGCAGCTAGAAAGAACAATCGACGGTATTGAAAGTATTATATTACGTGACATAGAAGGCAATGTAGTAAATAGAGATTTCAATGATAGTGAAATAGCCGATATTCAACAAGCCTTTAATGATAGCTTTATAATGGATACTGCCTATATAGAAATGATGACAGGTTATACCATGACCATCAGCATGGAAGACGGAAGAGAAGTCTTCATATCTAGTTATGGCGATTCGATCTTTATCGTAGCAACACTTGATGGTAATACCTATCATTTAGGTTGTGAGACTATTGCAACAATTTTATTAGAAGGACAGATGTAGATATAGCTAATATTTTGTTGATAACTACAGATTGAGATGGCGTCATATATAGTCTGTATTATTACTTCGAATAATTTGAATTATTATCTTTTAAAGCGAATCTAGAGTGGTTAATTCTAGACTCGCTTTATTTCTTTGACTTAAAAGATAAGCGAAGTCCTTATTCGATATGGGGAGTATGGTATAATTATCATAAGGCTTTTAATATACCGTTGATATGGCTAGTGTGTATGAAGAAAACATATATGCATCATAAAAAAGGGGAATTAAGCTATCTTATGCGTTATGTTGATGTGGCAGCAGTAAAGCTTTTTCAAGAGCTGTATTTCAAGAAAATCCTATAGCTATAGAACTTGTCATAATGGGTTTTATCTTGTTAATTGTTTATGATACTTCGACCTTGTTGCCAAGACACAACCAGATTAAGAAAGGACTGATAATATGTTCAAGAAAATTAAAAAGAGTTGGGAAAAGTTTTTGAAAACATTAGGTGATCAGAATAAAGAAACATATGGTGAAGGCGGCATTAATTGTTGTGAGCTGAAAGATGTAACAGACGACCAAAGAAGTCAGCAAAAGTAAGATACCATTTTAATACATTATGAAAACAGATATGTATAAAACTGTTTTCAACAAAGCATACTTAGTGAAATGAATCCTGATAATATATAATAGCATTGTAATAATTAATATATCAGGAGGATTTTTTATGAGAAAAGAAATTATAAATGCATAGCAGAGGCTATGACATCTTATCGTAATATAATATGAAATAGCCTTTGCAAATCCTAATACACTATATAGGAGGCGCAACATGTGCTATGTAAAGAAAATTAGGTGGGATAGGGCTTCCCATTGCTATTAGAATGTGCTCAAAATGTGGTAGATATTCATTCTATCTATTCACTTGGTCTTCGGGCTGATAAGATTCTTAGTAAAAAGCTAGGTGTTTCAAGGGAAAAAATCAAAAGGCTATGTCAAGAATCAATTATTATTGGTTTAGATGGTGAAGATATTTTAAGGTGTAAGCTTGAAGTGAAGAAGATAAGGAGATATGTATGAGATCTATGGGTAAAGCAATTATTTTAATAGTCAGTATGATTGTGACACTGATTTTTATAACTGGCTGCAGTTTATTTCCAGATGCTGAACTAGGCTTGAAGAAAACAGAATTATCAGGTGATATTCAGGTTTTGTCCTCAGAATTAGAAGCAGATCAAGTAGTGCCTTTAGTGCTTAGCATACCAGATAAATTAGACGCACTTCACAAAGAAATGTGGTCTATAGAATATATGGGTGAAAGTGATAAGGTTGCCAGCGGTATGCTTCTAGAAGCAGAGGATTTTGATGCTTACTTTTCCCTATCAGAAATCGAGAGCATATTTGCTAGTAGTAATATGGCGGTTATGATCGAAAACGATAATGGTGGTGCTAGTGATAGTGCGGGTGATATCTATAATCCGAAATTAGCAATTTTCACACCAGAAGTAGTAGGTGCATATCATATAGAAGTCTATGGCTATTACAAAAATACTTCACCTAGATTCGTAACCGAACTTGATATAACGATTAAGTAGTAAGTATTCAGCATTATAATAATGATTTCAGAAATTAAATTAGTGTCCAGCATATTCTAACTATAATATGCTGTACATTAGAGTTTAACTTGACGCTTAATAGCACAAAGAATATAATTAGTTTAGAGAGCTATTATAATATTCCGTCATAGCATACCCATTAGATACTAAAAT
>JAQICP010000553.1 GCA_027858555.1 Vallitaleaceae bacterium | reverse complement strand
TACCTGTACCACCACCAGCACCGTCAATTGTTAAAAGGTCAAGATTAGCTTCACTTGCCAGTTTAATAGCAGAAGCAAGTCCTTCCATACCATAAGCACCTGTTTTTAGTGTGATACGTTTATAACCGATACTACGTAGATAATCAATAGCACCCATAAAATTCTCTTTAATCTGAGCATAGCCATTAAGGTCAGTATAACCAAGGCGACTATGTCGAGCAAATGATTTGATACTACCACTATTAAAGGCTTGAACCACTTGAGGAGCAGTTGGATCTGGATCTACCACATAACCTCTGTTTTTGAGGAATTGAGCATATTCTAAAGTAGAGACTTGAATCTCACCACCGATATCCTTAGCGCCTTGACCCCATTTTAATTCCATGATGACTTTGTCGCCATATTTATTAATAATATATTCTGCTACGCCATTACGTGTATCTTCTACGTTCATCTGTACAATGATAGCGCCATAACCGTCATAATATTTGAGATAGGTATTAATTCGACGATCAAGTTCAGGTGCTTTTACGACTTTACCGTTCTCGATAACAGCTTGCTTATCAACACCGACTACGTTTTCACCAACAACAATTGGAAAACCGACTAGTGCAGCACCGATGGCAAATGAATCCCAATATTTAGCAGCAATAAATGTTGAGCCTAGTGCACCAGTCATCATAGGTACACGGATTTTAGTTTTCTCACTTTTACCAAAACTTGTCTCTAATGAGACATTAGGGAATATACAATCATCAGCAGAGTTACTAAGACCAGGTGCAAGACCATCAGCACCATAATGGTAACCTTGTATTCTTAAGTTGTTATAGGAAGCGCCCATGTGATTCACATTAGAACTACCTGCAGTGACGGTACCAAAATCTCTAGGGTATAGTAGTTTTCTACCTACTAGACTAGATTTGAAAGTTTCACATTTACCTGTACAATCAGCACGACAAAGCGTACATAGTCCTGATTCACAAGCTTCACCTCTGTTAACAGTGCCCAATACATCATTCGTTTTTGAATACATAAAATTCCTCCTGTATAGTTTATAATATCGTCCGCACTTAATAGCGCAATCCTGTGCTTACTAGCACATTTCCAATCAATTAACGCTTTAGTTTAAAACATTAAAGTGATATAATCATCATATCACTTTAACGTTTTTAGCTCAACTATAATATGGCATATACCAGTAAAATATGTGGGTATATAGACCTAGTAGCTATGCGAAAGAAGGTATTAAAACATGATGAAATATAATGAAACAGGTAAAATAGGTTACATGACCATCGACGATGCACCACATAATAATTTTATTGAAAGAATTGATTTTTTTGAGTCCAAAGAGATAAAGGCACTTTGGTTTTGTAATGGTGTAAGAATGCTAGATATGAAGGATGAGCTCATATATGCCATTAAAAAAGGGCATATATTGGGGAATCACTTTTATGACCATGTGAATGCCTCAAGTCTTACTTTGGAAGAAATAAAAAGTCAGATAGAATCCACGGATCAACTATTGGAGCAGGTATATGAGCTGGCATATATTAAGCGGCCATTTCACGCCTTTAGATTTCCCTATCTAAATAACGGGGATAGAGCCAAGTATAGACACACAAACGGGCATGACGAAAAAGTCAAGGGCATACAAGACATATTAAAAAATCTAGGATATACCTTGCCATATTGTGATGGGGTTACTTATCAATGGTATAAAGAGGCAGGCTTTTTTGATTGCATCAATATGGATGTTACCTATGATTCATTTGATTGGTGTCATAATTCGCCCCATGCAGTGGCAGGTTATGAATCCATAGAAGCCATATTGGAACGCGTGAACGAGGAAGCACCTGGCAATGGCAGAGGGTTGAATGATGCTACTTCTAATGAGATTATCCTTATGCATGCTTATACGGATATGGCGATTTTTAAAGGTCTCACTGAGAGGATGCTTGCGAAAGGTATTCGGTTTGAGTTGCCTGTATATAAAAAGTAAGCAGGTAATCCTAATAGTCATAATGGGTTATTGATCACCCATAGTAACTTTGATAGAGAAATTAAAAAGAAGGCTACAAATTGTAGCCCCTTTAAATACTACCCTGATATATTACTTTTTACCAAATAAACCTTTGACACCATCAAGGGCGCCATCAATCTGATCTGATCCAACGCCATCAAGTGCATTATTGACCTGCGCGCTTATTGGTCCTGGTAATTTGTCATCTAAAAAGTCTTTAACAACAATAACGACTTTTTTAGCTGTAGCTTCATCTATGTCCACATCTTTAACTAGCTTTGCAATTAATTCCTTCATACCAATTCTCCTAACTATTTTTCAACATCTACAACTTTAGCATCTGCTGCATTTTTTTTGATGGATTCAATACCATTCAGACATGCAGCCTTACTTGTATAGCCTTCTCCAGTTGCAATTACTTGACCGTTACCTGCTTTTAAACGAAAACGAAATTGTTCTGCCTTATCTTGATACACTTCGAATTTTGATGACATGAGTAATTCCTCCTTATATGTGTTGTATATATTAAATGTAATATAGTAGGACTAAAGTATCAATAGGAATTCTTACCTAGGAATTATTGTTATCAATCATTCTCTATCACATAACCCTTGATTTATCTACTAATTCTAGCCAATCTTATGGAGTAAACTTGATTGGTTACTTATTAATATAATGAAGTGGAAGGCTTTAGTCTCTATATTTCAATATTCTAGCTTGAATAATTAGGTTATAAGTGATAATTTAGAGATAACATTAACAATAACTTTTAAGAAGAAAGCAGGTTAATATGAAAAGATTAGTAGGACTGGGAATTATACTTATGGTCATTACACTGGGTATGATATTAGTGGGTTGTGGGTCTAAAGATAAAGGTGATGTAAATAGTAACTTAAGTGATGATGCACAGGAAGATACTGTAGAGGATGAGGTAATAGTTGAGCCCCTAGAATCAGATTCTGATGAGAATACTACCAGCAGCAATGATGTGGAACCAGGTGAATTATATAAGAAAATTACAATTATCGCGGACAAATTGAATGTGAGATCAGAAGTAAGTACAGATTCTGAAATAGTTGATAAAGTATATCAAGATAGTGTTTATGAAGTGATCCAGTTTGACAGAGATGATGAGGCTAAGATCTGGTATAAAATCCAAACTGAGAATGATATTGTTGGATGGATAGCAGGATGGTATGTGCAGGAGGCTGACCTAGACAGTGAAATCACAACGGAACCTAGGGTACTAACTGATACGGTAGCATCTGATACAATTACTATGGCAATAGAGAGCGTGGGTATGTATAGTATTAGAACGGATGAAAGTACAAGTGCTGGGTACAATATGACTTACTCACTGAATCCTAATACCACAGATGATACAATTGTTTTTGTATTAACAAAAGGTCTTAATGATAGTGGATTTAGCACAGTCATCAGTTGTGAAATTACGGTTGATGAAAGTTCAGTTACAAAGACATATGAATCCAACATTGAATCAAACGGGGGAATCAGCGAAATCGGTGTCATAGATTTGGTTTCTGGCGATGGCTACATTGAGTTGTATATTAAAGAAGGTGACTTGGCAGATAGAACTGAATATACATTTTATCGTTTAACAGGAGACGGCTTAACCCAGTATGGCAGTATGACAGGTGATATTCTAGCCCTTTCAGGTGATGGCAAGATCTATTATTGGGGAGGCAACATCTATGAGCCATTTTACAACACAGCTTTTACTAATTTTGATCTGGTACTAAGTTATTATGATGTCTATCTGAAAACATATGTTGATACGAATCAAAGTGTGGGTAAGACAATCGTCGCTGATAGGGAGATGATCATATACGCCAGTTATGCGGATGTTTTTGATGGGGCACCTATTGAATATGCTGATCTATTAAGTCGGACAGAAGAAACGCGCATTAGAATATTGCAACCAGGGGAGTCTTTTACAGTCATAAGCCTCGATCAAGGCATACAGATTGAAACTGAGTTTGGTGAAATAGGCTGGATTGGTGGCTTTCATATGGTCTGGAGCTAGTTAATCGTAGGATACTTTGGCACCATTGAAGGCGTCCTACGTATAGCCAGAGGTTATATCC
>JAQICP010000215.1 GCA_027858555.1 Vallitaleaceae bacterium | reverse complement strand
AATTCTCTTGATATGATTTCAATTGGTATCTTAGGCATTATGTATCTTGCATTGTTCATTAGATTGAAAGAAGAGAATAAATCGTTGATCAGTATATCTTTACCTTTTGCATTTATAGGTATAGCAGCATTTATTGTGCCAAGATCGATATTGTTATCTCTAAATCAATTGACACAGCAGTATATGGGAGCAACCTCTGAAGTTCTGAAAAATCAAATCATAACATCAGGTCAAACAATAAGTGTATTGGCTATTCCAACATTTCAGACAGTAGGATTTTTTATCTTGTCGATTGCATCCCTATTGATATCAATAGTAATTTTAAAAACAAAGCTTATACCAAAATTAGCAGGTTACATAGGTATTGCAGGTTTTTTATTAACTTTAATTGATGACATATTTGTAATACTAGCCCCTGAACTCGCAACTCTATTCATGGTAATAGGAGGATGCTTTTGGATTATATGGTGGGTAATGATTGGTGTTAATCTTCTTAAAATTAAAGTTGAATAGCTAAGATAGCTATAATCGCGATTTATTAGGTGAAGTCGAGTCATTGTAGGATGAAGAATAAGACCATATGCAATAGAAAGAACTGGGTAAAAGAATAAAACAAAAAGAAAACAAAAAGCAAAACAAAGGAGGCATTAATATGAGTAAAAAGAAGAAAGCGGTCATTTTAATTATAGGGATATTTGCCGTCATCATTATTATCAGTTCTGTAGTCATTTCAAAGATAGCCAAAGACTTCGAGGACGATATGGCGGAACTTATCATTCATGATGTGGATATGAGCAAACTACCAGATGGTATATATGAAGGCAGCTATAACACAATAGCGATAAAAGTAATCGTTGAAGTAGCCATAGAGGATGGTCAGATTAAAAATATAGAATTGATCAAGCATCAAAATGGACAAGGCGACGCGGCAGAAGCCATTTTACCAATCGTACAAAAAGAACAATCCCTAGAAGTAGAGGTGATATCAGGCGCCACTTACAGCAGCAAATCCATATTAAAGGCCATAGAAAATGCTTTGACATCCAATAAAGAATAGGAGATATGTGCCTTCAATAAGCCATAGGAAATATGTAATATCCAGTAAATAGTAGAAAATGCCTTAACATCCAATAAGTCATAAAAAAGCCTTAATATCGAACAAACAATAAGAATGACTAACATAATGTGAATAAGTCTTGCCCAATTGAGACTGACTTTGTTACAATGAAAGTATCCTATCATAAGGGCAAGAGGTGCGCATGGAACATATCGTTTTATTGATTCACATGATTACATTACTGACCGGACTTACTGCAACTACCCTGGGCTATCTTCTATATCTGAAGTACAAAGTGAAGGCAATTAAATATTATACTTTTTTTGTGTTATCAACTAATCTTACGGTGCTACTCACGGCAATATCCAATTACATATTCTATAATTCATCTACAAAGATTGAGGGCATCATTGACGTCATCTATTATGTGCTTTTTGAAATGTTTTTAATACTGATTACTTATAGCTTTATCAGGTTCTCAACATACATTATTAAAAAATCCTTTGGATGGGCTTCAAGAATCTATATACTGATAGGTATGGCGGTTGTCTTGTTTGGTGTAATCATGACCCTCATAGAATCAGCTAGACTGTCAGAATTAGTATTGTCTATATATATGGAAGGCGCTTTTGCCTATGTATTAATGGCCCTATTTTTTGCATTTGTATACTATAGTATTATGATTGCTAAAAATTTCAAATTCATGGATAATCTGGACCTGAAAAGAGCTATTCAGACCTTCGCAACTTGCTTTTTAATCTACATACCGTTACAGGCTGTGGTCATAGGCGTATTTCAAAATGAAGTACTAATCTTCATATCACGTAATCTATTTTATCTCATGATTGATGTCATCAGCATCGTATTTGCAGCCAAATACTTTTTCATAGACACGCCGGGCATTATCGAAGAGATTATCATCAGTGATTATTTTGTAGAAAAATATCATATAACAGTCCGAGAAAAAGAAATCATAGAACTCATGTTAAGCGGTCTCAGTATAAAAGAAATCGGTGGCAAAATCGACAGGGCATTTAAAACGGTCAATAACCATCTATATAATATCTATCGAAAAACAGATGTGACCAGTAAAATGGAATTATTGAATCTGATTAAAGAAAATAGTATTTAGAACCATTAGAACCATTAGAACCATTAGAACCATTAGAACCATTAGAACTATTAGAACCATTAGAACTATTAGAACCATTAGAACTATTAGAACCATTGGAACCATTAGAACCACTAGGACAATCAGACCACAATAACTACTAGAACTATCAGAACAATAAAAACTATAAAATTACTAGATAACACCTAATTTTGGATATACTGATTACAAACTGAGAAGCATGTGTATTATACAGCAGTTAATAATGAAAAGGGTATGAAAGTACGTTAAGCACCTTATGTATTGTGAGCACACGTGTAGGGAACTAATAAAGCTTAATATAATATAGATAGAAGTTAACCATAATATAAAAGGAGGCATCATTGAAAACACACACAGTAAACCAAGACCAATGGAAAAATATCTATTTACTCGCAGGCGTAGCAGCATTATTAGTATTTGGACTAACCTTATCCGATATTATTATTGGGTCAATGACAAGTAGCGATCTAACCCTATTACCACAAAATGCAGTCGAACGTTTTTTGGAATTCAACGAAAGCTGGTTTAAAGGATTATACCATCTTGATCTATTAAATGTCATAATCTCAGTTACGATGATTCCAGTCTTTTTTGCTTTATATGCCATACACCGCGAGAAAAAACCTGCAGAATCCCTATTGGCGCTAATCTTTTTCTTAGTAGCTACAACCATCTTTATTACCACAAACACAGCCCTACCAATGCTTCAATTAAGTGGAAAGTACCTTGATACAACAAATGAAACTCTAAGAGCTTACTATGCATCAGCAGGAGAAGCCTTACTAGTAAGAGGAGAGCATGGAACCCCAGGTGTGTTTATTGGCTTCTTTATGCTAACCATGTCTAATATCTTCATCTCCTATGTGATGATTAAAGCTATGGTTTTTAAAAGAACGGTAGGTTATATGGGAATTATTGGAAGCTTTGGACTTTTGATTTATATATTTTTAGTCACCTTTGTTCCTGGTATAGAAAGTATCGCCGTCATAATCGCAGCACCTGGTGGCATATTGGTACTTATATGGTATATGCTAATAGCGATTAAGTTTATTAAAGTTGGACGTTATAAGGAATAGTGGCTAGATAGAGAAGACCCATACTACTTGTAATCTGAAATAGCGATTGTTATTCATAGCACAAGGCTTGATCAAAGAAATCGGATGTCATTAATCTGAATTAATCAGATTTTTCAAAAGTAAAGACGAGATATTTCAGACAAATAAGAAAAATTAATAGTATACTTTCTTGTAAAACAATTATATCTGCTGGATTGAAACTATTTTCAATTATGCCACAATACAGAATCAATCAATATAACTTGTAATATCCATATTGTTCATATATAATTTACATGTGATACATATTTGAAAAAATAGTATCACATGGGATGAACAGGCTGAGTATATGGGTAGGGGTACCACACAATCACATCTAAATCATAATCAATTCTTGATTATAATTCCCAAGTACTAGCAAGAAACAAGAACTAATCATATCGTTTTAAACAAGATCAAGCTCAGGGGGTAAGTGAATGCAAATATATCGCAAAAGCGATAAAGTAGAAGTAAAAGTATATCACAATGAATACATAATAGAACAATTTAGAAAAATCGGCGGTGGTGAGTGGCAAAAGCAAGACAGAGTTTGGCGGTTTCCACTAGATAAATACAATGAGTTATGTAAACTAAAAGTGTCGATTGATGAAATACGACGTGGTAGTGCTACGCAGCGATCTATTGAAAATCATTACCATAGAAATGAACCTGATGCCCATGTAAAACTGAGTAACTTTGGAAGTAGTCCTAAGTATCATGATAATGCTGATCATAAAATTACTAATAGCAATAAGAGCATTATTAGTAATGATACTTTAAAACAAGACACTAGTGTTTCACTGTCTGATGAAAAAATGATACTTGTAGAGATATATATTAAAGGGCGCGTTGAGAGCCTTAGAAAACATATACTCCAAAAAGGATATACGGTAAGTACTTTTAAGAATTTCACCAATAAATTTGTAATGTTTATAAAATATTCTCATGATAACTTGAATAC
>JAQICP010000195.1 GCA_027858555.1 Vallitaleaceae bacterium | reverse complement strand
TAAAGTGAGTACCAAGAATATGATTATGATGTTTGATATCTATGGGATATAGAGGGGATATGAATAGTTTTAGGGACCCTTTCTTCTTGTCACCCCATACCCCTTAGGTTATAATATGAATTGACTAAGCATAAGCGAGGATACATATGAATAATAATATTGAACGAATAAAAGAATTGATAGCGATACTAGATCGAGCATCTAAAGTGTATTATCAGGATGGCTCTGAAATCATGAGCAATTTTAATTATGATGCGCTCTATGATGAACTGGTGGCTCTAGAAGCTAAAGAGGGAGTTGCTTTTTCTAATAGTCCCACACAAAAAGTGGGTTATCAGGTGCTTAGTGATTTGCCAAAAGAGGCACATGATCAACCTATGTTATCCCTTGATAAGACAAAAGATGTTCAGGCACTTGTAGATTTTTTAGAACCTGCAAGTGGGTTGTTATCGTGGAAATTAGATGGACTTACCATCGTGTTAACCTATGAAGGTGGTGTCTTAACAAAAGCCATTACAAGAGGTAATGGCGAAATAGGTGAGGTCATTACTAACAATGCCAGAGTTTTTGATAACGTACCTTTAACCATAGCCTATACAGAAAGATTAGTCGTCAGAGGAGAAGCTGTTATCAACTACTCTGATTTTAATAAATTAAATGCTGAACTACCACTAGAGGAACAGTACAAGAATCCTAGAAATCTATGTTCAGGTACTGTTAGACAATTGAACAATGAGGTTACTGCTAGTAGACATGTGAGATTCATGGCATTTCAGATGGTAGAGATGATTGGAGAAACATTCACATTAAAAAGTGAGCAACTAAGTAGACTAACGTCACTTGGATTCGAATGTGTTGCCTATAAGAAGGTCACAGCTGCCACAGTAGTTGACACTGTGGCTAAGTTTCAAAGTCAGATAGTAACTAATGATTTTGGATCAGATGGATTGGTGCTCATATATGACGATACCCAGTACGCCAGAAGTCTTGGTCGCACATCTAAGTTTCCAAAAGATGCCATAGCTTTCAAATGGGAAGATGAGATTAGCACGACAACTTGAATTGATATTCAGTGGCGTGCTTCAAGGACAGGTCTAATTAATCCAATAGGGATCTTTGAACCAGTTGAGTTGGAATGCACCACTGTAGCAAGAGCTAGCCTCCATAACATCAGCATTATTGAAGCACTAGAGTTAGGTATCGGGGATATCATTGGTGTCTATAAAGCCAATATGATTATTCCACAGATAGCCTTCAACGAAACAAAGAGCAATAATATAATCATACCTAGTGTATGTCCAGTTTGTAATAAAAAGACAGAAATAAGACAAAATGCGGATGTGAAGAATCTGGTATGTGTTAACATAGAATGCCCAGCTAAGATGATTAAGTCTTTAAGCCACTTTGTTTCTAGAGATGCTATGAATATCGATGGTTTATCCGAGGCAACATTAGAAAAGTTTATCCAACAAGGCTTCATTAGTAAATCTTCAGATATATATGCAATCGAACAATATAAGGATCAGATTGTCACTATGGATAGTTTTGGTGAGAAATCCTATGAGAATCTAATAAAAGCTATTCAGATATCTAAAAAGGTGAGTCTAGCGAATTTTATCTATGCCCTTGGCATTAGCAATGTAGGTTTAAGCAATGCAAAGCTATTGGCAAAAAGATTTGATTTTGACTTGAAAGCGTTGATGGAAGCGAACGCCGATTATCTAGTTACAATTAATACAATTGGTGAAGTCATAGCCAAGTCCTTGGTTGAATATTTTAAAAAAGAAGAGAATAGACTTGAGATTAATAAGCTCGAGGGTATACTCATATTTATTAAACCAAGCAATTCAAATGATGTAGCTATACTGCAAGATAAGACATTTGTGATTACGGGAAGTCTGAATGTCTATGATAATAGAAAAGCATTGCAAGAGACCATTGAAGGTCTTGGCGGGAAAGTGGCCTCGGCAGTTTCCTCTAATACGGATTACTTGATCAACAACGATATGCTATCTAATTCTTCTAAGAATATAAAGGCGAAAGCCTTAGGGATACAGATAATAGATGAAGAAACATTCATCAATATGATAAAAGAGATATAGGAGTGTCATTATGGAAACCCAGTTAAAAGCACTAGCAAGATTAGATCAAAAGTTAGCATCAATTATATACGCTATGAGTTTAATCTCATTTGATTCATTAACATCAGCACCTAAGAATTCGTTAGAAGGAAGAGCATCAGCCCTAGAGGGTTTATCCACATTTTATTATGAGACATTAATTAACGAAGAAACAAAAGTGCTACTGGACAGGTTGAAATATCAGTTGGATGAACTGGATGCTGCAAATGGGGCTTTAGTTCAGATTCTAATAGATGAATATGAGATGATTGGACATATACCTGCTGCAGAATATGCTACTTTTGAAGCTTTAAAGGCCCGGTCTTCTGTAGCCTGGGAAGAAGCAAAAGAGAAGAATGATTTTAGCATCTTTGCACCAAAGCTTGATCAGGTAATTCGGACAGTTAAGAAATTTGTTGCTTATAGGAATAAATCCGTCCATCCCTATGAGGTTTTGATAGATGATTATGAAAAAGGGTTAACAATAGAAAAAGCAGACGCCTTCTTTGATAATCTGAGAAAAGAAATTGTGCCTGTGGTTAAGGCAATCAGTGAATCACCTACCGTAATCAATCAGGATTTTATTAAAAAATCATTCCCAGTTGAAAAACAAAAACAATTTTCTGAATATATCATGGAGCAGATCGGCTTTAGAATGGACTCTGGCATACTGGCTGAAAGTGTTCATCCTTTTACTATGAATCTGTTTAGAGATGATGTGCGCATTACCACAAGATATATGGAGCATGATATGATTAGTACCATAGCAAGTACCATTCATGAAACAGGCCATGCCATTTATGAGCAAAATGTCAGTAAAGATTATGGCCATAGCATTATCGCAACAGGCACATCCATGGGTATCCATGAATCACAGTCCCGTCTATATGAGAATAAGTATGGAAGAAGTTACCCATTCTGGGATATGTATTATGGGTAGCTGTGTGAAGTTTTTCCAGAGGAGTTATCAGATGTAAGTCTTGACGCATTTTACAAAGCGATTAATGTGGTTAAACCATCATTGATACGAGTGGACGCGGATGAACTTACTTATCCACTACATATCATGGTACGTTATGAGATGGAAAAGATGATTATGTCAGAAGATATAGATGTGAATGAGCTGCCAAGGCTATGGGATGATAAGTACGAAGCATACTTAGGCATCAGGCCTACAAACGACGGTGAAGGTATTCTTCAAGATGTGCATTGGTCAGAAGGACTGATAGGTTATTTCCCTTCATATGCACTGGGAAGCGCTTATAGTGTTCAATTTGAGAACAGTATGAAAAAGGAATTTGATGTGGACCTAGCACTTAGAACTGGCAATTTCGAACCTATATTAAAATGGCTGGAAACCAATATTCATCAATACGGTAGAACTAAAACACCTAATCAAATCATAGAAGACGTTACAGGCGAAGGCTTTTTGGCCAAGTATTATATGGCTTATCTTTCTGATAAGTTTAAGGGAATCTATCAAATTGATTAGGGATATAATTTATATAGAATAGAAGAATAGAAGAATAGGAAGCAAAAAGCAAAAAGCAGAAGGCAGAAAATAGAAATCAGAAGACAGAAAACAGAAATCAGAAAACAGAGAGCAGAGAGCAGGAAGTAGGAAGCAGGAAGAAGAAAACAGAAAGAAGAAAACAGAAAACAAGAAGCATAAAGCAGAAAGTAGGAAGTGGGAAACAGAAAACAGAAAGCAGAAAGCACAAAGCAAGAAAGTAAGAAATTAAGAACGTAGAAAGCTGGAAAGTCGAGGTGCAAAAGTGGAAAAGTATCTGAAATATATAGTTGGTGTATCAGCTGTGATATTAATTGTAGTAGCGGTTTATATGATCTTTATATTTGATGATGTTGCCAAGTACACATCAGAGGGTGAATATATCAATTTGACGTATAATTATAATGGTATTAGCAGAGAATACATACTATATTTACCTGAAGGCGTATATAAAGATAGCCCCCTTGTTTTTGTGTTTCATGGCTATACAAGCACAGCTGAAAACATTAAATCTTATGCGAATCTTAAGGATTTGGCTGATGAAAATGATTTTGTTGTCTGTTACCCACAGGGAATAGAAGATGATTATGGCATGAATCACTGGAATGCCAACCTTGCCATGAGTGAGGTGGATGATGTTGGTTTTATTGTTGAATTGGTTGGGTTTTTAGAAGAAACATATAAGCTAGATGAATCAAGAACCTTTACCACAGGTATGTCTAATGGTGGGTTTATGAGTTATGCACTTGCTATGGACGCAGCTGATACCTTTGAAGCGATGGCTTCTGTGTCTGGACTTATGAGTTATGAAGTCTGGGATAGCAGAGAAAAGGCCATACCTATTCCTGTTTTGCATTTTCATGGTACTGCCGATAAAATCGTACCAATTGATGGCTCCATGTCCATTCTTGGCGGGTGGGGTGGTGCTCCAGCAGTGCCTGAGATGATTGCCTTTTGGGCAGATGTTGATGCATGTGAGAATCTGGAAGAAATTGTAATTGATGAAAATACGACTGCTTATTACTATACATCAGATGATTCAGATAGGGCAGTTTGGTATTATGAGACCCAAGGATTTGGACATGAATGGCCAATAAAAGGGGTGAATGCCAGTTTTAATGCCACAGATGTCATATGGGAATTCTTCAGTCAGTACTAATTGCATATATATCAGTCAGCTAGGTCAAGGCAATGCCATTTTCAAGTAGTTCTTGACTTAATGAGGAATATTATATAAAATAAACACAACTTAATAAGTCAACTTATCCAGAGAGGCAGAGGGACCTGGCCCTACGACGCCCAGCAACCGGTATGTACATACCAAGGTGCTAATTCCAGCGGGAAACCGGTAGATGAGACTTGAACTTCTCCTATGGGGAAGTTTTTTTATTCAATAGTTTTTTTATTCAATTAGGAGGCAATAATGGTAACCAAAACTTACGAAGAAATCAACACGCGCATAAAAAACGGTGAAGCTGTCGTTGTTACAGCAGAAGAAATCTTAGGAATTATTGATGAAATAGGTATAGAAGAAGCAACGAGAAAGGTTGATGTGGTCACTACGGCAACGTTTGGACCAATGTGTTCAAGTGGGGCATTTCTTAACTTTGGCCATTCATCACCTCCTATTAGAATGGAACATGTCATGCTTAATCAAGTGGAAGCCTATGCGGGCCTTGCAGCGGTAGATGCCTATATTGGCGCAACCCAGGAGTCGGTAGATAGAGGCTATGAATACGGCGGAGCTCACGTGATTTGTGACCTGATCGATGGCAAACAAGTTCATCTGAAAGCCAGAGCAAAAGGTACGGACTGTTACCCAAGAAAAGAAATTGATACCTACATAACAAAAGATGATATCAACGAAGCCTATATCTATAATCCAAGGAATTGCTACCAGAATTATAATGCGGCTATTAATACATCCGGTAAACGACTTTATACATATATGGGTGTACTCAGTGCCAATCAGGGCAATGTCACTTATTCAACGTCAGGGGAACTCAGCCCGCTACTAAACGACCCTCTTTATAGAACAATCGGTATAGGCACGCGCATATTCTTAGGTGGTGCAATCGGGTATGTATCTTGGATGGGTACTCAATTCAAATCAGGAGCACCAAGAGGTGAGAACGATGTACCACTAACACCAGCGGGCACTTTGGCGCTTTCCGGGGATCTGAAAGCAATGTCAACCAAGTACATTAAACCTGCAGTTTTTGAGCATTATGGTACATCTATGTTTGTAGGTGTTGGTATTCCGATTCCTGTTCTGGATGAAGATATCATGCGACATCTAAGTATAAGAAATTCAGATATTACGACTAATGTCATCGATTATTCCGACCCAAACCATGGTAGTATTAAAACAGTCACTTACGCAGAACTTAGATCGGGTACTGTGGATATCGATGGTAAAAAAATAAAAACTTCATCACTATCTTCATTGAAAAAGGCTAGAGAAATTGCAGCAGAGCTAAAATCATGGATTCTAAAAGGTGAGTTTATGATACAAGAACCGGTTCATCAATTCGAAGAGGGTAATACTTTAAAAGGTTTAAAAGATGTTAAGAAGGAGGTCAAATAATGCAAAACATGTTTTTATTAACATTTCCATCAGAAGAATCTGGTCAATCCGTTACTTATGATTTAATTAAAATGTTTGACCTTAAAATCAATATATTAAGAGCTTCTATAGAATCTGATGCAAAAGGATTTCTGCTTATTGATATAGTGGGTTCATTAGACAGAATTGATGAGGTTACTGCTTTTCTTGAAGCTAATCATGTTAGTGCTACAAGAATTACAGCGGCCATTCAGATTGATGAAGACAGTTGTGTGGATTGTGGGGCTTGTACAGCGGTTTGTAAGGCTGGAGCACTATATATGGACAAAGACTGGTCTTTGCAATTTGATAATGAGGGCTGCTTAGATTGTAAAGTCTGTATCGAGGCTTGCCCAGTTAGAGCCATATCAGCTGTGTTTTAGAGTATAAGATGAAAAAAATGATAGTTACAGCTAGTGTAAATAGCTGAAATGCAAGTAATAATTTTAATAGATAGGATAGTTTAAGGTATCAATCGAGGTGAGTATATGTATCAGAAACGGTTTTATCGAAATAGTATGATTAAAGGTATGAATGATAGTTCAATGGTGTCATACGAGGTTCTGATTGAAGAATCTGATTTGTGGATTATGTCAGATGCTAAGCATGAAGCGTTAGCCATTGAAAAACTAAAATCATATAGAGCGGTTCTGACAGCATATGGTAAGGCGGAACCTCTTTTTTTTGAAAGTCTTGAACCACTTGATTGTATGAAAGATGCACATCCCATGATTGTAGAGATGCATACTAGGGCAAAAGTTGCAGGCGTTGGTCCCATGGCAGGTGTAGCAGGAGCCATATCAAAGTATGTGGGATTAGCTTTACTTGCGGTATCATCTGAGGTCATCATTGAAAATGGCGGAGATATCTTTATGAAATCAAACGAAGATAGAACCATAGCCATATCTGCTGGTAGGTCTAAACTAAGTCAGCGAATTGGTATTAAAATAAAAGCAGAAGATACACCGATTGGTATCTGTACTTCAGCAGGAACTGTAGGTCATTCATTAAGTTTTGGTCGTGCTGACGCTGTTGTAGTTGTTTCAAAAGATGTCATATTAGCGGACCAGGTGGCAACAGCCATGGGCAATATTGTAAAGAAGGCTAAAGATATAAAAAAAGCTATTGAGGCTGTAATAGCCATCAATAGCAGCATTGACATGGATAGTAATCTTTTTAAAATTAAAGGTATTATCATCATTATCGAAGACCAACTTGGTGTTTGGGGTGATATTGAAATAGTCAAATTATAATATCACTTAACCTCAGCAATGAAGCTTATACTAATCTAGCTTGATATGACAATAACCACCGGGATTCTTTTTAAGGTAATCTTGGTGATAGCCTTCAGCATCATAGTAGTAATCCAGTGGTAACACTTCTGTGACAATAGGATCTACGTAATCAAGTTGTTCTTGATTTAGACTTTCCTTTATTACAGGCAAGTCTAGAGGATCCTTATAATATATGCCAGTTCTGTATTGGGTCCCCCTATCAGGACCTTGGCGATTAAGGACAGTTGGGTCAATAATTGCCCAATACGCTTTCAGTAAATCCTTAAGTGAAACAATATCAGGGTTAAAGTCAAGAGATACTGCTTCAGCATGACCAGTTCTGCCGGAACACACTTCTTCGTAGGTGGGTTCTTTTTTGTGCCCATTAACGTAACCGACAGTAGTACTAAGTACACCATCTATTCGTGAGAAATATTCTTCAATACCCCAAAAACAGCCGCCAGCAAATGTAATATTTTTCATATAATCACTCCAGTCTAATAAGAAAATAGTTGCTCAATTGAGAATCTAAGTATAATGCCTATCAATGTGTTAATCTGTGTAGCGTCTAAGTATAGCCGTTACCAATATGATAGTCGTAACATATCATCTGCCAATGTGATAGTCGTAATATATCATATCTAAGTTCACATATATTTCTTAATAACGAACGTATAAATAAGCGTAGCATACTATGAGCTGGCAGATACAAACACAAATATATATACATATACTAATATATAC
>JAQICP010000532.1 GCA_027858555.1 Vallitaleaceae bacterium | reverse complement strand
GAATATAGGCACCTTTTAACAAATCAAGTCCTGTTGTATCATATTGTTTCAAGTTCTGTCTTGATAAAATAAGTGCTGTTGGTGTAGCCGGACTCGAAAGTGCCACGTACCAAGCTGCTGCCGTTTCATTATAATCACAAGGTCTGATCACATTAAAATTAGGAATGCTTCTAAGCATTAACAAGTGCTCAATCGGTTGATGTGTCGGTCCGTCTTCACCAACACCAATGCTATCATGAGTCATAATATATATTGTAGGAATTCCCATTAAAGCCGCTAGTCTCATAGAAGGCTTCATATAATCACTAAATACAAAGAACCCTGCACAATACGCCTTAAGCCCACCATGTAATGTTAAGCCATTAATAATAGCCGCCATTGCATGTTCTCTTACACCAAAGTGTAAATTAGAACCTGAATGATCTTCAGGTGAAAAGTCGCCACGGTCTACCATGTTAGATTTTGTTGATGGAGCAAGGTCAGCAGCACCACCAATTATGTTCGGTACAGCTTTTGATAATTTTTGAAGGACTTCAAAAGAAGATACTCTTGTAGCCTTATCACCTGAATGATCAAAATAGCCTTCTAAGTCCAGTAAGCCGTCAACATAATCATTTTCTAGCCAAGACATAAGCTCTTTAGCTTCTGCAGGATATTTCGTCTTGTAATCAGCATATAATGCGTTCCAATCATCTTCCTTAGCACCAAGCTCAGCAACCACAGTTTTCATATGGTCAGTGACTTCTGATGGCACTTCAAATGGTTCTGAATCCCAATTCAAGAATGCCTTCGTTTCAGCTAAATGGTCCTTGCCAAGTGGTGCACCATGTATGTCATGGGTACCTTGTTTAGCTTCGCAACCATAACCAATAATAGTTTCAACCTTAATTAGGGTTGGTTTTGAAGAAGATTTGGCTTTTACGATAGCAGCTTCGATAGCGACAACATCATTGCCATCAGCTACTACAATTACTTCCCAGTTATAGGCTTCAAAACGCATTTTAACATTCTCTCTGAATGATATATCAGTGCTACCTTCTATTGTTATATGGTTTGAATCATAAAATACAACTAATTTTGACAAACCAAGTGTGCCAGCTAGTGATGCCGCTTCTGAAGTGATTCCCTCTTGCAAGCAACCATCACCTACAAGTGCATATGTATAATGATCTATTATTTTTGCATCTGCCTTATTGAATTTTTCGCTCATATAGCTTTCTGCCATTGCCATACCAACTGCATTTGCCATACCTTGACCAAGTGGTCCGGTTGTTGTTTCAATACCTACAGTATGACCGAATTCTGGATGGCCTGGTGTTTTAGAATTTAATTGTCTGAATTCTTTAAGGTCCTCCATTGGTAATCCATACTCAAATAAATGTAATAATGAGTATAATAACATAGAACCGTGACCTGCTGAAAGAACAAATCTATCTCTGTCAAACCAGTTAGGATTTTTTGGATTATGTTTCATTTGCTTCGCCCATAGGGTATATGCCATAGGTGCACCACCCATTGGTAAACCAGGGTGTCCTGAGTTAGCTTTTTGAATCGCTTCTGCTGATAGGATTCGTATAGCATTAATTGTTTTTTGATCTGCGCTCATTGTATACTCCTTCCGTAATTGTGATATAGGTGATATAAGTGATATAGTACCATGATTCTCCTTATGATACCATAGTTTATGGCAATTTTACTAAACTTTTTATATTTAGTAAACTTTTTCGCCTAATTACTAGCTACTTTGAACCAACTAGCCAAATCCCCATATAATTTATTATATAATGGGTATGTTTTCTGATACATCGCTACGTTAGCTGGTATTGGTTTAACTGTATTGGTTACTCTGATTAATTGATCACAACCCTCTTCAACAGTTTTGTAAACGCCGGCTCCTACTGCAGCAAGAATAGCAGCACCCAGACCACCACCTTGATTCGTATTGATTTCTTGAATCTCTACATTAAATACATCTGCTAAGATCTGTTTCCAGAGTGGACTCTTTGCACCGCCACCAATAACACGCACTTCATTAATAGGCACTTTAAGATCACGAAGAATCTCTAATGAATCATTAAGTCCGAAACTGACACCTTCAAGGACTGCTCTAGTCATATGACCACGAGATGTGTTCATATCAAGACCAATAAAACAACCTTTTGCATCTGCATCAGCATATGGTGTACGCTCTCCCATTAGATATGGAAGGAATATTAATTTATTACTGCCAGCTTCTACCAACTCAGCTTCAGCTAAAAGTGTTTCAAAGCCTACGCCCTTATTGATATTCTCAACCCACCAATTCAAACAATTAGCCGCTGAGAGCATAACGCCCATTGAATGGTATTTACCATTAGCATGACAGAATGCATGTAGTCTACAGTCCTCGTCAACTGCATAAGTCTCATGGGCTGCAAATACAACGCCTGATGTACCAAGGGTTACAGATACGATACCTTCTCTTACCGTTCCGGTACCAACTGCGCCTGCCGCTTGGTCACCTGCGCCACCAACAACAAGAATCTCACCTTCAAGGCCAAGTTCTGCTTTAACCGCCTCAGTTACCGTACCAGTTACTTCATATGACTCATAAAGTTTAGGTAACCAACTATCTTTAACGCCTAGGAATTTACACATCTCTTTTGACCAAGTACGGTTAGCAACATCTAACATAATGGTACCTGCTGCATCTGATTGATCGATTGCATAATCACCAGTCAAGCATAATCTTACATAATCTTTTGGTAACATGATGTGCTCTATTTTAGCAAAAAGATCTGGTCTGTTCTTCTTCACCCATAATACTTTAGGTGCTGTAAATCCTGTCAAAGCTTTATTACCTACTAAATCTCTTAATTTATCTTTGCCAAAATGATTGGTTATGTCATCACATTCTGCCTCAGTACGATTATCACACCATAAAATGGCCGGTAATAACACGTCATCATTAACATCAAGTGCTACCAAACCGTGCATTTGTCCACTAAAACCGATTGAGCGGATACTATCTTTTGGTAAATCGTATTTTTCAACCAATTCTATGATTGCAGCTTTAGTCTGTGTCCACCAGTCATGTGGATCTTGCTCTGCCCATTTATCCTGTGGAAAACTGACTGGATATTCTTTTGTTACATCGCCAACTATCTCATGCTTTTCATTAGTTGCCAATATTTTTACTGAAGAAGTTCCTAAATCAATACCTAAAAATATCATATTACCTCCTATATTACATTGCTATTATAGTTGAATATCACCTCTAGTGGTAATAACGCTGCACCCGTTAGGGCACCTTTATCCTCTAGTCCAGTGAAGATAATCTCACTGCCTTCGTACACTAGTCGATCTGTTTTAAATCTGTCTGAAGCTCTTAATACCTGTTTTAATATGCGTTCATATTTACCGAATTCGCCACCTATGACCACATAATCTGGATTAAGTCCTAAAATTATGTTCTCAACGCCATCGAAAAGGTAGTTCGCGTATTCTAGGAGCGCTGCTTTTGCTAGACTGTCACCATGATCATATGAATCAAATATTTGATCAATTGAAGTGGTCTCAATGTCTGAAACTTCATTATATAAGCGAAGTAGGGCTTGTTTGGAAGCATATAGTTCCCAGCATCCAGAACGCCCACAATTACATCGTAACTGTCCACCAGAGACTCTTGTATGCCCAAATTCGCCTGCTTTTTTCTGATTACTCTTATAGATATGGCTTTTAATGATAATCCCTGTACCAATACCCTCTGTAATGGATATATAGACCAGATTATCAATATTTTTTGAATTGCCTACTTTTATTTCTGCAAACGCTGCTATATTCGCCTCGTTTTCAATCCAAACTCTGAGTCCAAGTGACTCTTGAAACCGGATAAAACTAAAATCATGCACCTGTAAATTCGGTGCTTTTTCCAATATTAAGTGTTCATCATTAACTACACCTGGAAGGGCTAGTCCAATGCCGACCACATACTTTCTATTAATAGCATGTTCTTTCAACATGTTTGTAATATGGTCTTTAATGCTACTCAGGGTGGTCACTAGATCTGTATATGGAAATTCAGTTTCATCAATGATGTCATTTTCCAGATTAATAAGTCTTATTTGAACATGATCTTTAGTAATACTGACTCCAAATGAATACTTGGCATTTTTCACAAAACCTAATATAACGGGTTTTCTGCCACCAGTTGATTTGGCAATACCAACTTCCTTCACATAGCCTTCATTGATCAGGTCATTAATATTACTTGTAATAGTTGGAATGCTGAGATCTAAAGTTAGAGCAATTTCTTGTTTAGTAGTTGTTTTCTCTTGGCGTATGAAGTTGATTATATTAACTCGATTAATATCCTTAATCTGTTCTTGGGTGAAATTTTTGGTACTTAACATCATATCGCCTCCTTTATGTATTTTGATTCATTCTAACTGAAAATCTTAGCTTTAAGTCTTAACTTTAACCAAAAGCCTTAAATCTTAGCTATAAACAATTTGAGAATACCAAAGGGTAATCAAGTGCTTTCCTAAGTATTCTCAAATCGAATAAGTACTGTCTATATGTCTATGTAATTATGCTCTGTGAATGTAACGGTTGACAATATCTTCTAACATCTCTTGTCTACCTGATTCCATCTCTATATGATCATGCTTTAAAGCGTATGCTGCTAATGATTCAAAATCAGCTTTGCCATCAACGATGTCTTTACCAACGCCTTCATTGTATGATCTGTATCTGTTTTGTACGAAATCTTCAAGTACTCTGTCTTCTAATAACTTAGCGGCTATTTCTAACCCTCTAGCAAATGTATCCATACCTGCAATGTACCCAATAAAGATATCATCTGGCTTGAATGATCCACGTCTTAATTTAGCATCAAAATTGAGACCACCTGGCGCAATACCATCATTTTTAAGGACTTCATACATACACATAGTTGCATCATAGATGTTAGTTGGGAATTGATCTGTATCCCATCCAAGTAACATATCACCTTGGTTCGCATCGATTGAACCAAGTACGCCATTGATTCTTGACATTAACAACTCATGTTGGAAAGTATGGCCAGCAAGTGTTGCATGGTTTGCTTCGATATTCATCTTGATGACATCTTGTAAGTCATATTTTCTAAGGAATCCAAGTACTGTCATGGTATCAAAGTCATATTGATGCTTAGTAGGCTCTTTAGGTTTTGGTTCAATTAAGAATTGACCAGTAAAACCAATTTTATTGGCATAATCTTTAGCCATATGTAAGAAACGAGCAAAGTTGTCATTTTCTAAAGCTACATCTGTATTAAGCAATGTTTCATAACCTTCTCTACCACCCCAGAATACGTAGTTCTCACCACCTAGTCTATGAGTTATTTCAATTGCTTTTTTAACCTGAGCTGCTGCAAATGCAAATGAATCGGCATTTGGTGAAGTTGATGCACCGTGCATGAATCTTGGGTTAGAGAAACCATTAGTTGTTCCCCATAGACATTTGATGCCAGTGTCTTTCATTTTTGCTTCTATTAGCTCAACAATTACATCTAAGTTGTCTAATTTTTCTTGTAATGAATCGCCTTCTGGTGCAATATCCAAATCATGGAAACAAAAGAATTCAATACCAAGTTTAGTCATGATTTCAAACGCTGCATCTACTCTAGCCTTTGAAAGCTCCATGCCTTCTAGTTCGTTATATGAACGCTCCATAGTGGGCAAGCCAAATGGATCATTACCACCACCTGTCATTGTATGCCAGTAGCTCATTGCAAATCTCATATGGTCTTTCATTGGTTTACCAGCTACTACCTTGTTAGCATCGTAATATTTGAATGCTAATGTGTTCGTTGAATCTGGTCCTTCATATGCAATCTTACCAATTCCTTCAAAATATTCTTTCATGTTATGCCTCCTATAAAATCAATAGTTAGTTTAGCTAATTACTTTCTAACCTCATTATAGACTACTTGGAATAA
Organism: Vallitaleaceae bacterium; assembly: GCA_027858555.1. Taxonomy (GTDB): domain Bacteria; phylum Bacillota; class Clostridia; order Lachnospirales; family Vallitaleaceae; genus JAQICP01. Next base: position 19 of record JAQICP010000532.1, on the reverse strand, counting down.
TTTTTCAACCCATTTTAAA
>JAQICP010000118.1 GCA_027858555.1 Vallitaleaceae bacterium | reverse complement strand
TCAAATTCCAGGAGTTTTGCTATGTCACCAGAGGGGGTGATTTGGATAACCTCTATGGACGTGCTTTTGACATTTTTTTTACGTCCCATACTTTTCAGGTCAACAGCGATAATTTTATCGACATTCTTTTTAAGCATCAGATTAATTGGCAAATTATCATAGAAACCACCATCAAGAAAGTGCTTTCCATCAAGTTCCATGGGCATAAAACCTGGAAGGAATGAGGAAGCCAATAAGTAGTCTACTAATTTACCTTCAGGAATATCCTCAGTAAATAGCTCTAATGGTTTTCGATCGGTTAAGGATATTGTAACTAAACCATAAGCAATTGAAGAGTTACGGAGTTCCTTTTCGTTAAGATACTTAGTAATCATGCTTTTTAATGGTGTTACATCAAGACCACCCTTTGCTAATACTTCTTCACTGTTTTTAAATGCGGTGACTAAACCTGTTGGCGTAATCTTTTTATTAAGCTCCAAAAGTGCATGGTAGGCATTTTCATCTAGGTTCAGAACCTGATCAAAACTTATGTTGGACCATAGTTTGACAGCCGATTTGTAATCATTTTGAGCAACTAAAGCACCATTCAGTGAGCCAATAGATGTACCAGTAACCGCACTGATTTTTATTTTCATTTTTCTGAGTGCTCTCCACACACCGATATGATAGCCGCCTTTACCTCCGCCACCAGCAAGAACTAGTCCGTACATATATTTCACCTCTATGAGTAGTATGGGTAACTATTACTTTCAGTTACATTATTGGTTGAATTGCTGCAGGTAATCACGTACATCTTTCGTATTACCTCTATAAACGATACGTTCTTCGTTTTTGCCCATATGATAGGCATATAGAGGGTCATAGTATTCAACAAGTAAGAATCTAATCCAAGCGTCATGTCCGTCCATGGTTTCTGTTTTTATCTGTAGATCAAAAGCCGATTCAAAAAGTGCTTGTAATTCATGAAGTCTACTACCACCAAGTCGTGTTTATAACCGATTGATACTACCCCTTATATAATTGGCCCATGAAGTCATGCCGTCATCCAAACCCAGTGCTTGCATATGCTCTTCTTGTGCTTCCCTAACATATTCAAGTTTGGTAATCTGGGTCCGCGTCTCAAGTGATTCTTCAAGGATAATCAATCTGCCTGTATTAAAATGGTCCACAAGTGGTCTTGGCATAAAGCATCTACCCACGTTGCGATCTTCATTCTCTAAGAGCATATATCTATAACCAGCCTCTCTATGTTGAATCAATCCATAGGCCAGATTATTATCAAAACTGATTTGTGATGGTTGTGGTGTTATATGATTGCCAAATGAAGAACCACGATGATTAGCGATGCCCTCAAGATCGATGAATGATTTGAAGCGTTTTAGTAAAATGGTTTTTCCAGACCCAGTGTGACCACCTAACATGATGGGTTCGCTTGTTTGAGCAGATGGTTCAAGAGCTTCAAGCAGGTATTGTCTAAAGGCTTTATAGCCGCCTTCTAGACGCAAGACATCTCTGCCTAGGGCTTCACTTAACCATTCTTGACTAAGCTCGGATCTTAGGCCTCCACGGAAGCAATAGAGCATGGCGTCAGGATAATGAGCCATATAATGAGTCCAGGCATTAATGCGTTCTGCGCGAACAGCACCTGTAACCAACTCATGACCAAGCGCAACAGCGGCTTCGTGGCCATTTTTCTTATAGACAGTACCAACCCGATGTCTTTCATCATCAGACATGAGGGGTAGATTGACAGCGTTGATAAATGCGCCCTTTTGAAACTCGATAGGTGCACGAACATCTATTAATGGTGATTCATTTAGAACGATATTTTTGAAATTATTGTATGTTTTAGTGCTTAACTCATTAGACATATTGGTTTCCTTTAATATTACGTAAGTTGTAATTAGATGATATTGTTGTGACAGTATTATTATGACAACATAACAGTAGTTACCAAGACTACGATTATGACGCTATTTTATCTACTATTACTGGACATCAATTAACCTGTCACATCGGGCTTTGGTGTAGCCGATAGGGGACAAGGCGAGTCCGGCAAGCTTAGTTACTTCTAAAAATTCAGGGACTGCATCTTTTCTCACAATTGCCAGTAGACCACCAGAAGTCTGTGCATCGCAGAGTATATGAGCTTGTTCTTCGTTCATCGGTCCTATTTTGTGGCCATAACTGATGAAATTATTCTTTGTACCACCTGGCACGCAACCCAGGTCCCTGTATTTGCGTGTATTAGGCAGTAAAGGAAC
>JAQICP010000047.1 GCA_027858555.1 Vallitaleaceae bacterium | reverse complement strand
ATGATACCACAATGTCAATTGCTTCTTTATTCTTATTTCCTTCAATCAGCCAAATAATTGTGTCCAGTGTATTATACAGAAAATGTGGATTAATCTGTGCCTGCAATAGCTTCAATTCCATATTCCTCAGGTCTACCTGGTCTTGCCTTATGCTATTAACCTGCTGTTCCAATTTCATGGCCATATCATTAAAACTATCAGATAATACCGATAACTCATCATGATTCTCACAAGAGGTCCTCGTTGTAAAATCTCCTTTTGCTACCAAAGCAGTCTTTTCGCAAAGCATCTTGATTGGTTTTGTAATGCTGTCCGTTAATAAGACATTCATCATCAAAGAGGCAATAATAATAGATGCCAACGCCAGGATCATCGTCAGGATTACTTCCGCTACCTGATCATTCAAGCTCTGTCTAATCTCCTCAAAATTCTGTGTTTCATAATAGATATAATACTGGATTTCTTCCTGAAACAACTCTGTCAGAATATAAATATCAGATTCCAGCATCGCGATATTTTCTTCATAATAACCTGTCTGAATCAGATTGTCACTTATTTCATTAATCCTATCCTCTAAAGTGATAAGATTAAGTAGAATACGATTAATCCAGCTAAGACTTTCCCTGCTTGTGGTAATCTCCTTAAGGTTTGTAAAATTCAATCTCGCAGCTGCTATTAACTCATAAGGATCTTTTAAGTCCAGATTATTATCAATAGATTCGAAATTTTCTGCTTCAACAACAATCTTATACATGCTTTCGTCCATTTCCTCTTTGAAATTGAGGTTATAAGTATTCGCTGTCGTAATCCTACCCACAATCGTATCATATGCTGTACTATAACTATGTAGAGCTTTTATCTGGTATACTGAGAGAATGATCATTGGTATAATGATGATAGCAGCTACCAAAATAAGTTTTAGCCGAAGCGGGTATTTGATTGATTTTTCATTCGTATAATTCGTCATTCTTCACCTTTACCCTGCATCCTGTATATCGTTGGTGTACAATTTTGTGTTTTTTTAAATATATAGCTGAAGTAATGGGAATCCAGATAACCTACTAAAAATCCAATCTCTGTTATCTTCTTACTTGAACACCTTAAATACTCTTTTGCATGATCCATACGGATATTCGTAAGATATTCGATAAACGTCATCCCATTTTCCTGATTGAACAATGAGCTGAAATAATTCGGACTGATATTGACTTTTGATGCAACCTCATTCAGACTCAGATTACTCGCAGCATATTTTAAGTGAATATATTCCTTGGCTGTTTCTATTAACTTAGAATATCTTTTCTGACTGCATTTATTACGCAAATCAATTGCTTCCTTTAATAAGGACTTATAAAACTTACAGCAGTCCTCTAGGCTTAAAAGTTGTTCGTTATCATTCATACTCTTAAGACTGTTATCTATTTTTTCCTTTGAGTAATTAAGTTCCGTCAAGAATTTCATGATAGCAGAATAGCCATCCATCGTGATATACTGTCGAAAAAGTGTGGAGCTCATATCATCGGAGTCGACGCCATTAAAATACCCGTCTACAAATTCATCGACATCTGCTATTGTACCCCTCTTTAAGAATTCTTCCAAAAGAATTCGATCTAGCTTCTCAAGGTTTAACTCACTGACATTAACGTGATTTCCAATTTGCCCATTGACGTTACGCATGTCACGATGGAATAAGAACTGATCCCCTCCTTCAAAGTAACGCTGAGAAAAAGCTCTGTTAGCATCAAGAAAGGATTGCTGTAAATCTCGGACACGATTAACAATTCTGCCTATCCCTCCAAAACAATGTACCTTTCCATCACTGATTTTTATTAACAGATTACATAGTTTCTGGGTTAATACATCAATCTGTTCTTCATTTTCACCTAGGAGGATAAATGCCCAACCATCTATACCGCGTTCAATAACTTTTATGTCAGGATATTTCCTTAAATCTTCTTGCATCCTTGTTTCGCAAGGTACTATTTCATTTGAATATTCATACATATCTTCTTGCATTTTAAATTGAAACAGCATGACGCAAAAGACACTTGCTACCATATTGATACCAAGTTCCTCTCCCTGTTCAATAATATTTGAAAGCGTCATTTTTCCGGTGACTAATGCATTGAAAAAATGGCTTCTTTTTTCACTCTGCTTCTGATAAACCAAAAGCTGATATTGCTCCAATATTTGATTATCTTTTTGTTCCTTTTCAATAACTGCAGCTGCATTTTTAACTGCTGCCATAAGCTTACCGGATGTAATTGGTTTCAGAAGATATTCGGTGATGCCAATATCGATTGCTTGCTGAGCATAACCGAAATCGCTATAGCCGCTGATAATGATTATTTTAAGCTGTGGCATCTCCTTCTTTAACAGTTTACTAAGTTCCAGTCCATCCATAAACGGCATCTTAATATCTGTAATAAGAATATCTGGCTGTTCTCTTAAAATCATAGGGTAAGCTAATTCGCCATCACCTTCATCTCCTGTGATTATGAATCCTTCCTCTTCCCAATTTATATTGTTTTTAATACCTTCTCTTAATACAATTTCATCCTCTACTAAAAAAACTTTATACATAGTTCCTCCCTAAATACCTTAATTTAATATTTCAATTATTTTGTCCATATTCATATTAAGGCTGTCTATAGAAAGCTAATTAAACTTACTATTGACTAAGTAGTTGTACTGCACTAATAATACCATAATTTCTGACTTTTGTGAAACATACTATTTTAGATGATTGGTTCATTAATCGTCAGAAATTCCCTCTAAATAAAAAGCTTCACAATATCCTCTGATATCGTGAAGCTTCCTGTTATAGCATTAATCCAATGTATATGAACTGGCACTATCGATCTCAATGGTCTGCACAGCGCCATTCCAACTAACGTTGAAGTCAAAAGCGCTACCCACATCTCGTAGCTTGTAATAGTTATTGCCTGCAATCGTATAAGCCGTCAAGCTAACTGTCTTACCATCCAAAATAATTTTAGAAGTTGATGCGATAGGCGTCACAGCTGTTGCGCCCTTCTTGGCCATTTCACCACCGACAGCTGTATATGATTGTCCACTCTGTAATGAGATGGCGTTGTTAGCCCCATCCCAAGAAACGGAAAACTGTTTTGCTCCGCCATTTAGGATATAAGCCAAATCTCTAAGCTTAAAGTAATTATTACCTGCAATCGTATAGGCGTCAAAAGAGACGTTTTCACCATCCACCAAGACCTTTGAATCATTAGGCGTTGCAGTGATTGCGGGTTCGAATGGTGCTGCGCTTGGTACTCGAATACCTGTGAGCACTTTGACAGGCGTTACCTGACGTGTCCTTAAACCATTCCCAACTTGATAACCATAATTATACCCCCAACAATATAAATCGCCATTTTTCGTTACGCTAGCAGTAACATCGCCATTAATTATGGATGATATCACGTTAGAAAGCACCTTCACTGGTGTGGTCTGATTTTCATCAATAAATGCGCCCGTTTCTACACCGTTACTTTTGCCGTTGCCCACCTGGCCCTCAATATTAGAACCCCAACAATAGAGATCCCCATTGGTCGTAATCGCAGCCGCTGTGGAACCATTATCGGTTGAGAACGATGCCACATTAGAGAGTACTTTTACTGGCGTAGTCTGTATTTTAGTTACGCCATTGCCAATTTGTCCAGACCCATTTTCACCCCAGCAGTAAAGGTCTCCATTGGTCGTAATCGCTGCAGTATTGGTAATAGAAGAAGTAACCGATACCACATTAGAAAGTACTTTTACAGGTGTGGTTTGACTGTCTTGTGCGTAACCTTCCTTGCCATTACCAACCTGGCCAATCTCCGTATATCCCCAGCAATAAAGGTCCCCATTGGTCGTAATCGCCGTAGTCGTACTGCTAGTCGTGACTGATACCACATTAGATAACACTTTCACTGGCGTGGTCTGGTTATTCCTTGATGAACCGTTTCCCACCTGACCAAACAGATTTATACCCCAACAGTAGAGATCGCCGTTAGTCGTTATTGCCGCAGCCGGACCATCGTTTGCTGTAAGGGATGCCACATTAGAGAGCACCTTTACTGGCGTGGTCTGATATTCATCTGTGCCACTCTTTCCGTTGCCTACCTGGCCATATTCATTGTATCCCCATGCGTAAAGGTCGCCGTTTGTTGTAATCGCTAAAGTGGTAACTTTACTCATTCTATACTCGTCCATCATAAAGGACTCCACATTAGAAAGCACTTTCACTGGTGTAGTCTGGCATTCGTCTTTTCCACCCTTACCGTTACCTACTTGACCGTATGAATTGCGTCCCCAACTATAAAGATCACCACTGGTGGTGATTGCTGTAATTGTACCGTTCTCCATAGTGACCGATGCCACTTTAGAGAGCACCTTAACTGGTGAGGTTTGCTTCACAAATCTACCTGACTCTCCATTTCCGACCTGACCAAATTCGTTACCGCCCCAACAGTAAAGGTCGCCATTTTCGGTAATTGCAGCCACATTAATATTATCTGTTGTAACCGATGTCACGTTAGAAAGTACCTTTACTGGCGTTGAACCCGACCCCTCATTATTCCCGATACCTAGCTGTCCTGATGTATTGTTTCCCCAGCAGTAAAGGTCTCCACTCCCAGTAATTACAGCAGTGAGTGTACTTAAGCTTACTGAAGTTCCAGATACTGTCGTTGACGCAGCTACATTAGGCGCGAATGTGACACATAGAGCCACTACCAAGATTATAGATAATATTTTCTTCTTCATTGTATTTCTCCTTATGTTATATATAGATGCATTTTTTTACATCTAAAGTTTACTAGTTTCATACCCTGAGACTAAACTACAATACTAAACTCTCTTCCATCTTTTGACTGTGTTTTTCTACTCACAAAAATCTTTTCAATTCGCCCATAAATTCTACCACCTTATATACGTGTTTGAGCAAGTAGCATATGGTTATACCCTACTACCCTAGGCAACATGTATAATATGACTTTCCAAGACAAGCTAACATAGTTTCGTTATTGCTTACATACGCCTTCGATTTATAGTCTTAGAAATTGACATCTCCATGAAATATCGTATCACAAATACTATGCATAATATGCCAGTGTCATGAAACGTACTTATTATGTCATGAAATGACTATATTATTTATGAATTGTTATTATTTATAATAATCGCATATGAAGATTTGCACAAAAAAGTGAGACTACATTTTATAATTATATTAGTCTCACTCTGTTTCAATTGTATTTTTGCCTATCTTATCTAGATTACAGTTAACTTTAACATCTTAACCTTCTATAACAAAACCGATAGAAGCATCCAGCCATTATTATAGCTCACTTTGACATAACTTAAGATGTAGCTTAGTTTGTAACAAATTATATCTATCCCAGAAATTTCAAGAACTTCAATCTACTCTATAAATAACTTAAACTTATTACACTTTATGGTATCTTTTATGTTTCTCATGTACCATAATAGAGTTTCATAACAAATGATTGAAATATTCTAATTAATTAACCTACCTCTTGCAAGAATTTGACCTGTGCTTGATAGAGTTCATAATAATGACCTTTGTTTTCCATGAGTTCATCATGGGTTCCCATTTCCTCAATGCCTTTATTGTTAATCACGATAATTCTGTTAGCTTTCTTAATGGTTGATAATCTATGTGCAATGACAAAAGAGGTCCTGCCTGTAAGTAATAAGTCCAGTCCTTCTTGAATAGCCTTTTCAGTCTGGGTATCAATGCTTGAAGTTGCCTCATCAAGAATCAAAACTTTAGGATCTTTGAGTAGGGCCCTTGCAAAAGAAAGTAACTGGCGTTGTCCTGTAGATAGTCTGGTGCCTCGTTCATTCACTTCTGTATGATAGTCTTCTGCCATATCCATTATAAAGTCATGAGCCTTTACAGTCTTCGCTGCAGCAATAACCTCTTCGTCACTGGCATCTAGCCTACCATATCTAATATTATCGATAATTGTGCCTGAAAATATAAAGGTATCTTGCATCATAATGCCAAGTTGACCTCTTAAACTATGTAATGTCACATCTCTAATATCATGCCCATCAATGCGTATCGCGCCAGTATTTACATCATAAAAACGACTGATTAGATTAACAACTGTGGTCTTGCCCGCACCTGTTGGACCTACGAATGCAATGGTTTCGCCTGCCTGGACATCTAAACAAAAGTCATTCAAAATCACATGATCCTTTTCATAGCCAAAAGTGACATGGTCAAAGGTTATTTGGCCTTTGACTTCTGGTAAATCATAAGCATCTTTTGTATTAGTAATCTCCGCCTTAATATCGATGGTCTCAAAAATTCTTTCCAGATAGGCACTAGCAGATACCAATTGATTATAAAATTCACTGATATTAATGAGCGGCATCCAGAAATTCCCAATGTATGCTAATGAGGCCACAACGACACCAGCTGTTATCTGACCTTTTAAAAGTACCAATGCGACAACCAGCATGGTTCCTTGTGACATAATAGAAATATTTTTCACTATGGGAAATATGAGTGCTATGTACCTTCTTGACTCCATCCACTTATCTTGATAGTCATCCATTAATTCTTCAAAAACTTTAAGATTCACATCTTCTCTAGTAAAAGACTGTGTCACCTTAATGCCGCTGATACTCTCATGAATATAGGCATTCATATTAGACTGCTTGGCACTAACCTCTTGCATGGATTTTCGTTGTTTATTCTTAACATAGGTAATCCCTGCAAAAGCAAAAGGCACAAAAGCCAGAACAGTAAATGTCAACGGCAAACTCATGGTTAACATAATAATTAAAGCCATTGCAAACGAGAATATATCAACAATCAGATTAATAAACCCATTGGACAATACTTCACTCAGAGCATTGACATAATTGACAACTCTTACTAATATCTTACCATGTGGTCGACTATCAAAGAAAGTAAATGGCAGTGTCTGTATGTGCGCAAATAAATCGTGCCTGATATCTCGGATTACATTTTGTCCAAGTCTGGACATGAACCTGATTCTATACTTCATACTTATAGTACTGATAATGATAATACCAATAAAACCAAGAGAAGCAATAATTAAGCCGCTAATATTATGATTGGGTATGAAATCATCTATCACATATCTAAGTAATAATGGTGTGACTAGATTTGCTACAGCTGATATCAGTATGACAACCAACGCCAATCCTACTTCTTTTGAATAAGCGAACAAATATTTGAGTAGTTTTTTCAATTGGGTCGCATTGAATTCTTGGTCAAGTAATTCATCTTCCCCGAAAGTGTTTCTTTTCTTAGTCATTACGCACCCTCCCGAGTTTCAACATCAAATTCACCCATTTGTTGGGTGAAAACATCATAGTAGTAGCCTTGTTCTTCAAGTAAACTGGTATGGGTGCCTCTTTCGATAATTCGACCCTCATCCATCACCAATATGATGTCCGCATCTTTTACAGAAGAAATTCTATGGGCAATGATAAAGGTTGTTCTGTTTTCATTTATTTTTTTAAGCTCTGTCAGTATCTTATATTCTGTCTCCATATCCACAGCAGAGGTAGTGTCATCTAATATGAGTATGGCAGGGTCTTCGATAATAGCCCGTGCAAGTGCAATTCTCTGCCTTTGTCCACCGGAAAGCCCCACGCCTCTTTCACCTACAATGGTGTCATAATTATCATCAAACTGATGAATAAATTCATTAACGCCTGCTATTTCTGCAGCTAGCCGCACCTTTATTCTACTGGCATCTGGCACACCATAAGCAATATTGCCTTCAATGGTATCAGAAAACAAAAAGATGTCCTGCATGGCAATGGATATATTATTTCTTAGTGTATATATATCATAGGATTCGATGGGTTCACCATCAATCAATATTTGCCCCGAAGTTGCCTCATAGAATCTTGAAATCAGTGAAATGAGCGTTGATTTACCCGAACCGGTTGAACCAAGCAGTCCAACCGTCTGACCTGGATTCACTTCAAAAGAAACATCTTCAAGTACTGGCAGGTCTTCATAGTGAAATGATACCTTTTCAAACCTTACATAGCCTTTGAGATGGGTGTGAGCTATAGATTCTTTATGCTCTATCAGGTCACTTTTTTCATCTAACAATTCTTTAACCCGATCAAATGAAGCAACAAAATTCTGAGTACCATTGATCATCCATCCAAGCATTCTGAGTGGGTTGTTAATCATCCAAAGTAGCCTGTTGAAGGCAACCAGCTCACCAATGGTCATCTTACCCTTTAGAATGAGTATGCTTCCTACAAATAATACCACCACATTAAAAAGGACAGCAAATGCATCAAGGGCAGGTAGATTATCCTCCCATACTTTGGCTGCATCCATGTTTTTTTCTTTGTAAGCCTCATTTTCCTTTTGAAATTTTTCAATCTCATAAGGTTCTCTAGCTAAGGCTTTAACTAATTTATTGCCACTAATATTTTCTTGTACAACCGTGTTTAGTTTTGAAAACTGTTCCCTGATTTCTGCAAAGATTGGTTTAACTGATTTTGACAATCTAATGGAGAAAAAGGTGATAAACGGCACAATCAATATTAAAGTTGATGCCAAAACCGGATTAATCATAAACATAGCTATTATTGCAATAATGAATACGACGCTATGAAATATGGTGACATGGGTAATCCACGCGAAAAAATGTCTAATGGCTTCTATATCGCCTGTCATCTTGGACATAATTTGACCATTAGGCGTTTTATCAAAATAACTAAAATCTAAACTCTGCAGTTTGACATACAGATCTTTTCTGAGGTCGTAAACCACCTTCTGAGAGAATTTCTCAAAAGTCACAAAATAACCATACCTTAGCATGGTTCTAAATATGGTCACCCCCATTATGATAAGTGACCCCATAATAACAAAAGTAGTATCTTGATCAGTTAACACATGATCTATAATTTGTCCAACCAAATAAGGATCCACTATGGCAAGTAATGCAAATACCAAGGTCATCAGTGCGCTGGATATATATAATTTCTTATATGGCTGAATGTAGCTTTTCATAGCTTTAAACGTTTTAAACATGTTACCCTCCAACTTATGTAATTATATAACTTCATGAAACTTTAACTTTTAACATCTCTTTATTCATACAATATTGAAAATTCATTCTTTTGATAGACCCATCAAAACGTATAACTATATGACCTTCATCACATGTTACAACACTACCACTTCCAAAAGTATCATGCTCTACAAGACTACCTTCATCAAGTGGCTCAAATTCATTATCTAAATCCAGACCATCTTGAACTGACATGCATGTAGGTGTTTGAATGGTGTACGCATTATGTTGGTTCTTTTTTGAAGGCAGTGAATCTTGGGTCGCTTGCTTCTTTAGAAACGCTTCGGGGTTAACAATTACATCAAGCTCCTTTAAAAACCTTGAAGTCGGTTCTGATTTGATATCATAAAGTGTGAGTGCCAACTTGGCTCTAGTCATTGCCACATAAAAAAGTCTTCTTTCTTCTTCTAGTAAGCTTGGGTCTGGCTCCTCGTATGAAGCCTCAGTGGGGAATATGCCATCCACAAGGTCTACCATGTACACCTGATCCCATTCTAATCCTTTACTTGAATGAACGGTTGAAAGGGTGATCACATTCTTATTAGGCATACGCTCACTATCACTGTTGCCACCGCTACTGCTACTGCTACTGCTACTGCTACTGCTACTGCTACTGCTACTGCTTGTAATATTACCATTACTACTATTACGGCCTGCATTAACCATAATTTCCTCAAGCTTAGTTAATTTATCAGTAAATGCATCCATTGAGCTCACACCTTTCAAAAGGTGTCTAAGGACATTCAATCTACTTCTCAAATTATTACCAAGGTAAGCTGAACCTTCTGAACGCTTTTCGACATAGGCTTCATATCCTAAAGATTCAAGTATGTATTTTAATCCGTCCTTTGGCATCATTTTCTCAAGTACTTTGAAACACTGCCGTAACCTGATTACATTCTTCTGCTGGATGCCAGTCAAATCATCTTCAAGCAGGATTTGCTGAAAAACAGAGGCACTTGTTTCTTTTCCTTGAATCTGTTCTATCATTTGTTTATTCAGATAAAAACCGTCAAATTTGTAATAGAACTTTGAAAAAGCTTCTGAATCATTTTGATTATGGGCAAATTTCAGAATACTCACCATGTCATTTATTACCCAGTGGTCAAAATATTTTTTCTTAAAATCCTTTATATAAAAGGGTATGTCAGATTCATATAGCAACTGAGCTAGCATAACAGCTGAATCGTTATTACGGTATAAAATCACCTGACTATGATTCACGTCAATTGCTCTATATGCTTCTATGATTGCTTCATATTGATTTGTTACTTCGTCCACTGTCCTAATCTTTATAGGGCTACCAAGTGGATTTTCGGTGAATATGTTCTTATCATACCTTTTCTTGTTATTTTTTATAAATATGTTACAAGGTTCAACGATGCTTTTAGTGGACCGATAATTTTGTTCCATCCGATATATGGCTATCTGAGGATACAGGTCTTTGATTCCAATTAAAAATTCTGGGTAAGCTGCTCTAAATCCATATATGGATTGGTCGTCATCCGCTACATAAAACACGTTCTTATTTTTATCTGCTAACAAACCAAGGATAGCATGTTGTATTTTTGAGGTATCTTGGGTTTCATCCACTTGTATGAATTTGTACATTTTTTGATACTGAACTAGGACGTTTGGTTCATCACATAATAACTGATAGCATATTTGTAGCATATCGTCATAATCAATGAGATCATTTTCTCGCTTTAGACCTTCATAATCACGAAATATTTCGTAGAAATTATTGACACCTGATGCGTAAGCTTTTATTTCGAGATCAGTGAACATCATATTTTTTACAAAAGACAACCCGCTCACCAATGTTTCTAATTCACCTTCTGAAATATAACCATGATTGAACTTTCGATAACTCTGCCTTAGGATACTTTGCTTACTAAACGTCTGATTATTGTTATGATTACCCTTCGCTCTGATATTACCTTCTATAAGCGTATAAGTTTTACCTACATACCTGGCGTAAGATAAAACCACTTTATAGGCAAAGCTATGAATAGTTGAAACCTGTACTTTTCCCTTAATCTTTTTTGAAAAGATCTGATTGTATCGCTCTAACATATCTTTTGCTGAGGCTTTTGAAAAAGTCACTGAAAGGATTTCACTGGGCTTTACATGATGTGATTTAATTAAATAGGCTGTTCTGCTAATCAACGTTGTGGTTTTTCCGCCACCTGGAACTGCCAGTAAAAGGCATGGCCCCTTGGTATGTAACACCCCAGCCTTTTGTTGTACGGATAAATCTATATTGAATTCCTGTGAAAGCTCCTTGAAAAAAACATCTGACATGATTACTCCTAAATATTTTATTACGAATTGATATTTTCGAACCCTCTTCCGTGACCAAAAACAACTCTGGTTTCGATGACGTTGATTAAGGCGTCCTTATCAATGCTTCGTACTAGCATTTTTAGCTTCGCCACCTGATTGATACTGATAATAGTATATAACACGGATTTTAATTCATTGGTATAACTACCCCTGCCATCTAGAATTGTGCAACCTCTATTCATTTTTTCATTAATGACTTTGGCTATCTCAATATCATATTTTGTAATAATAAGTATTGTCCTTTTATAATTGATTCCTTCTAAAATGAACTTGATTGTATTGGCAGATACAAACATGGTTGCTAATGTTTGAACGGCTATATCTATACCAAAAAAAACGATGGATATAGCAATAATCAACATATTAAACATAAAATTCAGCGTAGAGATGCTATATGAAAAGTACTTATTCAGTATTTTAGAGATAATATCATTACCACCAGTTGAACTATTTGCTCTCAGAATGAGACCTAAGCCTAATCCGTTAATGACACCACCAAGTAAAATCGTTGTGAGTATTTCCTCAGAGTGAAATGATACACCCTGTGTCAGGTGAATAAAGAGAGCCAATGTAACAGCACCCACCAAACTAAACACAATAAACTCCTTATTAATCCATCTATATCCCATAATAAAAATTGGTATATTGATGATGATAATACTGAGTGATGTGTTGAAATCAAATGTTAAGTTTAGCCATATGGCTAGACCCGACACGCCCCCAGACATAATATTATATGGTATATATAACGCATTAATACTGATACTGACGATTAATGTCCCCAGGACTGTCAGGCATATTCTACCAATATGAGACATTAACTTTTTGTTCTTCATATTAACCTTCACTTGAGATCCTCACTTTTATGATTATTCTTGTACCACGCTTATCTATGGTGTTTTCCTAGTACGTTTTTTTGTCTTTCACTATTGCTTTTTTCTGTTTTTACGACTTTTGTTTCTGTCTTTTACTATTGTTTTTTTCTGTTTTTACGACTTTTGCTTCTGTCTTTTACTATTGATTTTTTCTGTCTTTTACGACTTTCGCTTCTGTCTTATAC
>JAQICP010000521.1 GCA_027858555.1 Vallitaleaceae bacterium | reverse complement strand
TGATATAACTATTCAGTAAAAGTCGAATATAATTTCAGTGAAGTAGCACTATATATTGAAAGAACTCTAAGGAGCGTAATTATGGCAACGATCAAACAGGTAGCAGCACTCGCGAATGTGTCAACAGCTACAGTATCACGAGTACTTAACGGCAATTACCCAGTTAGTAAAGAGGCTTTTGACCATGTTATGGATGCAGTAGAGCAACTGGGATATAGAACAAATCAGATAGCAAAAAGTCTCAAAATGAATAAGACTTTCATGATTGGACTTGTTGTACCAGATATATCTAATCCATATTTCATGGAGATAGCAAGGGGTATAGAACAGGTTGTGAGTAGGTATGGATACTCATTAATTTTTTGCAGTACAGATGAAGAACCTGAAAAAGAGTTGAGACTCCTGAGATTACTTAACGAAAAAAGGGTTGATTTTGTCGTTTTAGCATCCTCACTAAAAGAGGCTGATTTGCTCCAACAGCTTATAGATCAAGGCTTGAACATTATTGTGGTGGATACCTATTTACCTAATCTGAAAGTTGATTTTGTAGTTGAAGATAATGAAAATCTGTCCTACAAAATAGTTGATTATGCCATTAGTCAAGGGCACACAAAGATTGGCATAGTGAATGGTATTATGGATATTAGCACTGCAAAAGAACGTAATAGTGGGTATTTAAAAGCCTTAGAAGACCATCAGATCTCTTTTGAAGAACGTTATAGTGTTAATGGGGGTTATTACAGGGATATAGCCTATCAAAACGTGAAGCAAATGATTCAGAGAAATCGACATGATTTGCCAACAATGATATATGCCACTAATAACCAAATGACCGAAGGGGCCATGATTGCAATCAGAGAAGCCGGTCTTAGAATTCCAGAAGATATTTCAATCATATCTTATGGCGATATAACATTGCCTCAGCTTGTTGAGCCTAGAATAACAGCAATTCAACAAAATTCTAGAGTTATGGGAGAAAAGGCGGGCGAGATTTTAATTAATAGGCTAGAAAACAAGCGATCTATTATAGAAAGTGACATTTATGTCATATCATCAGATCTTATTGTAAGAAACTCAGTAAGACGGTTGACTTGATATGACTTTGAAAGTCAAAGCGATATGTTAGGCAAGTTGTTATGTGATAGACAGATACCTGAATGACTATAATTTGACATCATAGAATATTGCGCTTACAATGTAATCGTTAACATACTGTTTCCGGGGGGTTACTATGTATAACTTAATGTTAGTGGAAGATGAACCAATTGTACTCGAAGGCATGTTAAAAATAATTGATTTCAGCGCTTATGGCTTTGAAGTTGTTTGTTCATGCTCTAATGGATTAGAAGCACTAAAATTGTATAGAATACATAAACCAGACGTTGTTATTACAGACATATGTATGGAAATAATGGATGGTTTAGAGTTTATTGAACAAGTATCTGAAGAAGCGCGTGACACCAAATTTGTGATTGTATCTGGCCATCAAGATTTCAAATTCTTTAAAAAAGCATTGAGTCTTAGAGTGACAGATTATATATTAAAGCCTGTTACAGCTAAAGAATTTAGAGAATTATTAATTAAAATAGCTAAAGAACTAGATGCAGTTGCGTCAGGATTAGTGGTTTCCGAGTATAAAGAACAACTAAGTGAATTGCGTGAAATTGAAAATAATATGTTCTTCAATAAGCTCATGCATATAAAACCTAATCCAAAAGACTTAAAAGAGCATTTAGATACAATAGGGGTATCTTTCCCCAATCCTTATTATCAAGTTGCAATCTTCAAAATGAATAGTTTTGAATTATTAGCAGAAAGGCTTGGTTATGATAGTCCAAGTGTCTTACTGAGTCAACTATATCTTAAATTAACTGAATTATCTCATCAGTATAATCATAAAGTAATATTTGTGGCTCCAGAAGGCTATGTACTAATGATTATTAATGGTGCGAATAAAGATAATATGATCTCATTTATCCAATCTTTAACAAATCAAATTCAATACTATTACTCTCAGGATTATTTAGGGTCTGTTGATTGCTATGCAGGATTTATTATGGATGGGGTTAATGATATTCCAGATAGTTTTAAGAGTGCCAATAGACTTAATATATGTGGTGTTCTTAATAATCAAAGGGGATTGTATGAATCAGAAAAAATCTTATTTCAGCGCTCTACAAAATCTTATGATTATGTAAAAGAAATGTATGAGTGGATTAATC
>JAQICP010000530.1 GCA_027858555.1 Vallitaleaceae bacterium | reverse complement strand
TACAATTCAAATGCAGGTAATTGATAAAAATCTTTCCTAACAGATCTATACATGAAAAAGTTGCTCTGAAATATTACAGTTAGGTAACAATCATGTGATAAGCTGGGTTAGACTTGACCAGGGTGCAGATATTTTGTATACTGTATATAAATATGAATAGGTGACTTTGGTTACCAATTGAAAGGTATCTAGATGACAACAATACAAGTATGGTTACTCAAAACTACATCTGTGACAGCAAATCCTGTAAACAATAGGATTGGTACGTCCATTTATAGATGTAAGTCAAACCATATTAGATACTGAATCTAGCATAGCCCATATGGGCTTTCTAATGAATTATGATTCCAAGTCTATTATAGGCTTGGAATTTTTTTGTTTGAAACTGTTAGAATAGTGAAAGGAAATAATAAAATGATTGAACTCAGTGTAAATGATTTAACGAAATATTACGGAGCTGATAAGCTTTTTGAACATATATCTTTTGATGTTAAAACTGGAGAGCGGGTTGGGCTTATTGGTCCAAATGGCAGTGGTAAAACCACCATATATCGAATCATAATGGGCCAAGAACCCTATCCAGAGGGCAATCTGGCGTTTAGAAAAGGCATCTCCATTGGTTATCTGGATCAAATGCCTAATTACGAAAAAGGCGTGACATCTATGGATGTGATGCATATGGCATTTCTTAATCTGTACGATATGCGCAAGGAACTAAAGAAAATGGAAGCTTCATTTCATGAAATGGCAGGAAAGAAATTAGAAAAAGTCCTTCATTCATATGGTGCACTTATGGAGCAGTATGAGCAATTAGGTGGTTATGATATTGATACTAATATAAGCAAGATTGCTACAGGCCTAAAGATTGATGAACAAATGCAGAGCATGTCTTTTGAAGATTTGAGTGGCGGTGAGAAGACTAGGGTCATTTTAGCTAAAATACTCTTGGAGTCACCGGATTTACTGCTGCTAGATGAACCTTCTAATCACCTTGATATGGATTCTATTGAATGGCTGGAGGATTTTTTGAAGCAATATGAAGGTACCGTTATGATCATATCCCATGATCGTTACTTTCTAGATAGGGTTGTTACAAGAATTGTTGAGCTAGAGTTTTCTAAAGTGAATGAATATAACGGCAATTATGGTTACTATGTGATTGAAAAAGAAAGACGTTTCTTAATTGAACTGAAGTTTTATATGAATCAACAGAAGAAGTTAAAACAGATGGAGCGCCAGATTGAAAGGTATCGAATCTGGGGTGTGATGCGTGATTCCGACAAAATGTTCAGGAAAGCCAAAGAGCTTGAGAAACGTCTTGAAAAAGTGGAAAAAGTGGACAGACCGGTTATTGAAAACAAGCGTATCCATTTAAAGGTAGATAATGTTAAACGTTCTGGTAAACGTGTTCTTGAAATTAGAAATCTAAGTAAAGCATTTGAAGAAAAGCAATTATTTAAGCATCTGGGTCTAGAAGTTCTATTTCAAGATAGCATATGCATACTTGGTGCCAATGGTTCGGGTAAGACCACTATGATTAAGATTCTTCTTGGTGAACTAGAAGCTGATGCTGGTGAAGTAAAATGGGGAAGCAACTTAAATATTGGTTATTTGCCGCAAAATGTTGTGTTTGAGGATGTAACAAAAAGTGTTATTGATTACTTCAGCTATAAGCATGACCTACCAATCAGTCAAGCAAGACAGATTCTTGCTAAGGTGCTGTTTGTGAACGATGAGATCAATAAAAAAATCAATACCTTAAGCGGTGGAGAGAAGAGTCGTTTGAAATTATGCTCCTTGATGCTAGACGAAGTCAATTGTATGATACTTGATGAGCCAACCAATCATTTAGACATTGAATCACGAGAAGTATTAGAAGACATTTTAGTTGCCTATGAAGGCACTATTATATTTGTTTCCCATGATAGATATTTCATTATGAAATTAGCTTCAAAAGTCACAGAGATAGATAATGGGGGACTAATCATATACAACGGTGATTATGATTATTATAGAATAGAAAAACAAAAAACGGCTGAATCACTTACAATCCTGTCGCCTCAAAAAGTGAAGAAGGAAGTGATGATTAAAACTGAATCATCCGAGAAAGATAGATTGCGCATTCAGAAGAAACTTATAAGGACCATTGAAGAGATGGAAACGGCAATTGATTATGAAGAGGAGCAATTAGAGGCGATTAAGACACAGATGCGGCGTGAAGCAGATAATTACGAGGTTTTAAGTGGCTTACATATAAAAAAGACGGATCAAGAGATGGCGCTCAAAAAAATGATTGAAGCGTGGGAACAGTTGCAGATTGAGTTAGAAGAGGTGCAGGATGAAGGTGCAAAATAATCAAAGTGATAAACAATCGTCGCCTACTCAGATAAAAACATACATGACGAACATTCGATTGAACTATGGTTTTCATTTTTTAAAGAGTATGAATCTGACACAGGGCATATGGATGATTTACCTGGTATCAAAGGGGCTAAGCCTATTCGAGGTCGGTCTAATAGAAGGTATATTTCATGTCACTTCATTTTTAATGGAAACACCAACAGGTGCAATAGCTGATATTTTTGGCCGTAAAACCAGCAGACTTGTCGGTGTGGTTTTTAGTATCTTAGGCGGCATATTGATGATTATCAGCACTTCTTTTGCTGGTTTTGCCATATCATTTATTGTTACGGCACTTTCCTAGGATTTTGAATCGGGTGCAGGAGAAGCATTGATC
>JAQICP010000478.1 GCA_027858555.1 Vallitaleaceae bacterium | reverse complement strand
CAATGGGCTATATAAGGACATTGAAGAACTGATGCTGGTTGACGGCATTAAAGAAGCACTTTTCAATCAAATCAAAAACTATGTTACAATTTATTAATTAATTGAGTAAGATAGCAAGAATCATAAGAGAGCAGAGGTAACTATGGACAAGCGTATTTTAGTTGTGGATGATGAAAAATTAATAGTAAAAGGTATCAAGTTCAGTCTTGAGCAAGATGGTTTTGCTGTTGATGTAGCCTATGACGGCGAAGAAGCCTTTAATATGGCTAAAAATAATGAATATGATTTAATTGTATTAGATGTCATGTTGCCAAAGATTGATGGACTTGGTGTCTGCCAACAGATCCGAGAATTTTCAGTTGTACCAATCATTATGTTAACCGCCAAAGGTGAAGATATGGACAAAATTCTAGGCCTTGAATATGGTGCAGATGATTATATGACCAAGCCATTTAATATTCTTGAATTGAAAGCCAGAATCAAAGCCATATTTCGAAGATCCAGGTATTCTGAAGTTGAAGATCAGGACGAGAATGTGGTCATTACATCAGGAGAGCTTAAGATTGAATGTTATTCAAGACGAGTCTTTGTATCTGATATTGAAGTTAATTTAACAGCAAAAGAATTTGATTTACTTGAGCTTTTTGTAAATCATCCCAACAAGGTCTATAGTAGAGAGAATTTATTGAATGTTGTTTGGGGTTATGATTACCCTGGTGATGTTAGAACTGTAGACGTTCACGTTAGAAGGCTTAGAGAAAAAGTTGAACCTAGCCCGAGTGAGCCTACATATATTCATACAAAATGGGGAGTTGGCTATTATTATCAACATTAGAAAGTTTTTTACGAGTATTCGTACTAAAGTGTTTTTAATATTTCTATTTGTAAGCATTGTACCGCTGATACTCATCAGTGCAATGCTTATATCTTCTTTTTCAAGTTATTATCAAGACAATACAAAGACGTTACTTTATAGACAGGCGAACACCATAGGACTTAACTTGAACAGTTATTTTACTAGTGGTGATACGTCTTATTTTAGCACCATTGATGCTATTGTAGATGGTAGAGCTTTAATAGTGGATGGTACTGGTAATGTGGTTTTTGATACCAATGATATTAGTGAGGGCAAACTAATTGCCACCTCAGAGATTATCTTAGGGTTGCAAGGTGAAACTACATATATAATGGATAAAGCTGATAATCAAGCGATGGTTGTCGTACCGGCATTTTCAAAAGACAAGCAATTGATTTATGGTGCTGTAATTATAACCCGCTCAATGAATGACCTAACAGATGCGGTCTATCAATTAGCTTCAATAGCAACATTATTAGTTATATTTCTAGTCATTCTTATCATCGTACTTAGTCTATACACGTCAGGTTCGCTTACAAAGCCATTCAAAAACTTTTTGAAGTATACAGAGGGCATATTAGATGGCCGTATCGATAAAAAGCTAGATTTGCAAGGCAATTATGAGATAGAAGAAATCACGACATCCTTTAATAAGATGATTGAAAAATTATGGGAGATAGAAGAAAACAGACAACATTTTGTTGCGAATGTATCTCATGAATTAAAAACACCACATAGCAGTATCAAGGTATTAGCAGAATCCTTACTTAATCAAGAATCCGCTCCCATAGAACTTTATAGAGAATTCTTAGAAGATATTAATCATGAAGTAGATAGAGAAAGTAAGATTATCAATGATTTATTAACAATAATAACCCTTGATAAGGATAACGACGTACTTAATATCAGTAAAGTCAATGTGAACCAGCTGATTGAAGATGTTCTAAAACGATTAAAACCACTTGCCAGTATGAAAAGTATAGAGGTGGTTTTTGAGAGCTATAGAACGGTTATCGCAGAAATAGACGAAATGAAATTCTCCTTGGTAATCACTAATTTAGCTGAAAACGCTATCAAGTATAACAGGGAATATGGGTTAATCAAAGTAACACTTAACGCAGATCATAAACAATTTATCCTTTCTTTTAAAGACACCGGTATTGGTATACCTGAGGATAGTACGGAAAAGATATTTGAGCGATTTTATCGTGTGGATAAAACCAGATCTAGGGATACTGGCGGTACAGGACTTGGTTTGTCTATTGTCCATAAAACGGTTATTATGCATAATGGTAGCATTAGTTGCGAAAGCGAAGAAGATAAAGGTACTACTTTTACTATGCTAATCCCGTTAAAGTTCATCAAATCGTAATAATTTATAATCAGTTATGAAACATTATTAAGATAGTATAAGAAGTGTACGATGTAACGCAAAGGTGGTGCTAATCTTGAAAAAATATACTTGGTATTTTATTCTTCTATTAGTATATAGTGTAACGCTAGTAGGTTGTGTGGACGCAGAACCCGTAGATACATATGGTTCTGACTATACGATTTATTTTGCTAATTCGGCTATGACAGGACATGTGCCTGTATTGGTGGATTTAGGTGTAACCGATCATATTGAGCAAATAGAAGCAATTTTAGAACTTCTAAAATCAGGTCTAAATGATAATAATATTCACACAACAATTCCAGATGAAGTAAGAGTACTTAATGTTGAGCTGTCTAATAATAGTGTTACCATAGATTTTTCGAGAGATTATACAGCTATGAGTTCACCCATAGTTGAAATAGTATGTCGATCTTCAATTGTGAAGACATTGACAAATATAGATACAATAGACAAAGTAGAATTCAAGATTGAAGGTATACCTTTGAAGAATTCTGAAGGTAATATTATTGGTCCTATGGCAAGTAATGATATCATTATGGATTTAAAAGATGAAGATATCTCAGTGGAAGAAACAACTTTTACTATTTATTTAGGCGCACAGAATGGCAGTCATTTAGTACCTGTGCAAAGAACCGTTAAAGTGGATGCTGATTTAGGCTATGAGACATCTATTTTACAACTGATAATTGAAGGACCGCGTGAGGATGAAGAATTTCGAAGTACTGTGCCTAAAACTACTGAAGTTAAAGATATTTATATAAGAGAAGGCATTTGTTATATTGATTTAAGTGAGAATTTTATTACAGATCCAGTAGATAGTTCTGTGTCAGATAAGTTGACCATCTATTCAATCGTTAACTCATTGGCAGAAAGATATAATATAAGTAAAGTTCAATTTTTAATTGAAGGTGAAATCAAAGAAGCTTATAAAGGCCATTTTTCATTGGACATGGCATTTGAGCCGAATTGGGATATTGTTCAAAAATAACAAGGCGTACCGGGAGTAGTAATAGTGAAAAGACCATTGCTGATTGTTGCAATGGGTATTGTATTTGGGGTAATACTAAGTTATGTGTTTGGGTTATATGGTACCCTGTACTTTTGCTTAGGAATACTTATACTTGTTTATAAGTATGATATAAGACGCATTATAGTTGTATTACTTGCCATCAGTTTCTTATGTGGATTTATTCTAACCTATTCTTCCTTGACTACAACTGGGAAGAACATCTCTTTATTAACAAATCAGACCCTTACGTACAGGGGAACAGTTGAGAAACTCAATATCCATAATAATTACATGATATTAACCTTGAATCATTTGAATGAAATGTCAGATGACTATTTTGTTATGGGTAAAATGTCGTTGATCATGGACGTTTCATCTATGGATGATAATATTCATATAGGTGATAATATCCTATTTGAAACAGAACTCGAGTCATTACGTGGTGCCAATAATCCAAATGGTTTTAATGAGCAACTATACAATTATGGCAATGGCATATTCTATAGTGGTTTTACTGAGGAAGTGATTGTTCAAAGTAATGACTTAAGCATGCTACAGTCCTTGATACTAAAAAGCAGAGAAGTTTTACTTGTTCAAGTGGCTAGATTATGGGAGGATGACACACTTGGTATGGTTAAAACCATGCTACTTGGCGAATCAAATGCAATTGATGAAGATATTAAGTTAGTCTATCAAAAAGTAGGTTTAGCACATCTTCTTGCCATATCTGGACTACATCTTTCGATTATTGTACTGGGACTTTATAAATTGATTAAAAAGCGTCTAAGACCTTGCAGTGAGATTATTATGATGTTTTTCATAATCTATTATATTGGGTTAACGGGTAATCACTTATCCACCATAAGAGCAGGTTTGATGGTAGGTATGTTTTTGACAAGCTATCTATTAAGTAGAAAATACGACCCGATTTCAAGTATCAGCGGTGCAGTGATCATCATTGTTCTGATGAATCCGTTTCAATTATTTCAGGTTGGGTTTTTACTATCATTTTTTGCAGTTATTGGTTTGGTAATTGTAGGACCCATTATTGAAAAGTCAATGAATAAGCTGTTGGGTGAACATTATATATGGCAACTAATGGCTCCTTTGGTGGGTATACAGATTATGACACTGCCAGTACAGATATACTACTTTTATGGCGTGCCACTCTATTCAATCATAGTTAATTTGATTGTGATACCTTTTGTCATCATGTTTCTAGTACTCGGGATATTTTCAATTGGTGTAAGCTTCATTACACTTAGCATGGGGCATCTGATAGGGAATATTGCAGCGCTATGTAATCATATAATTATAGCCGTAGCAACTTTTACTTCTGAGTTACCACTTAACTATATTAATATAAAAAAACCAGATATATGGATGCTAATCATTTATTATGCCATAGTTTTAGGTATGATTATCTGGGCTTTTGGCGAGAATAAGGAAAACAATATAATTAGAATTCATATGAATCGTTTCGTTAGATTAAGGCGGTTCAAAGTATTAATCCTAGTATGTATACTAAGTGTGATTATAATCAGTTGCTTTAAGTTCAATCGACTAACAATCATTAATTTTGATGTAGGCCAGGGAGACAGTAGCGTGATAACTTTTCAACAAAAAGTTTTTCTGATTGACACAGGGGGTGATACCACACTATTTGGTTCGGCTAATGTTGGTGCTGATATACTCTTTCCATACTTCCTCAGCGAAGGGATTGATGAAATTGAAGGGGTGTTTATCAGCCATAGTGATTTTGATCACATATATGGGTTGATTGAAATAATGCCAACTATTAGAATCAATCATGTTTACCTGCCAGCGGCATATAGGACATATGAAGACAATATGCTAAACATGCTAAAAGAATTAATGGTTGAATACGATATTAAGTGCCATTATATGAAGGCAGGAGACAGCGTAATCTATAATGAATTATCCTTTAATTGCATATACCCATATTCTGGTGAAGTGAAATCTAGTAATAATGATCATTCCATGGTTTTACAGGTTACAAAAGGCAGATTTGATTATCTGTTTACAGGGGATATCAGTGAGGTGGCTGAGGGTGAGATGCTAAAGTATAGTGCATTAACTGAAGTGGAAGGTTTGAAGGTGGCCCATCATGGTTCTAGCTCGTCTAGCCAACTACCCTTCATTAGTACTGTTAATCCTAGTTTTGCGTTAATTAGTTACGGTGATCATAATTTCTATGGGCATCCATCTTCAAAAACTTTAGAGTATCTTGAAACAAACCATTCAACTATATACAAAACAGCAGAAGATGGTGCATTGATTCTTTACTATGATGGGTTTATGGGGTATTATATGGGTACGATGTATGGTAAGAGAAAGGATTATTATTTATGCAAACCTTAAAACAACAGATAAAAGACAAATCTATTAAAGGTGTATATATATTTTTTGGTGAGGAAACATATGTGAGAGATACCTATATAACTAGGGTTATCAAAAGCGTATTCGGCGATGAAGAGCAGGCTATGAATCTAGATATATTCACCAGTGACATTAAGGACATATCCAGAATAACCGATGCAATGGATACCTTGCCATTTTTAGCGCCCCATCGCTTAGTTATTGTCAAAGACCTAGGGATACTAAAAAAGAAAGGACAGGCAAAAGCCAAGGGCATCGTAGAGGCCATTGAGCGAATGCCAGAATCAACCATATTAGTCATTGCTGAGCAAAGTATAGAAAAGACGACTGACTTGTACAAGAAGATCAAATCATGTGGTCAGATCATAGATTTCAAACCCTTAAACGAACAGGACTTAGCCATAGTTATTGCCAACCAATTAAGTCGGGCCAAACTTCAGATTGATAAGCCGACTGCAATCTATATTATTCAGTATGTAGGAGCAGACCTATCACTGATCTATCAGGAGATTGAAAAATTAATTGGTTACAAACTTGGGCAGGATATCATAACAAAGAAAGATGTTGAGATATGTTGTACCAAAAGCATAGAAAATAAAATATTTGATTTGGTTGATGCTATCGGCAGAAAGAACAAAAGTCATGCGATTAGACTATATCATGATCTGATATTAGCAAAAGAGATACCGCTACATATATTGTACATGATTACGCGACAATTTCGAATCAATCTGCAATGCGCATTATTGCATAAAAAGAAGAAAAATGAAAAAGAGCTAGCGACACTAATCAAAGTGCCTGCCTTTGTTGTATCTAAATCACTTAATCAAACACGACATTTTAGCATTAAACAGTTAAAGAAGGCATTGAATGATTGTTTGAAAGTTGAGATGCAGTTTAAAACTGGCGCTATGGCGCAAGAGTTAGCAGTTGAATTGTTGATTATAGAATATAGTACCTAAGTTATTGGGTATGACCAGTAACTGTTGTCAGTGTATTAATACCACTATAGTTAAAGTACATATAAAGTTAATATTAATGAAGCTTTATAGATTTTAGGGGATTACTATTTTGTAGTAATTAATAATGAAATAAGTAATGAAGGCAGTGGACTTATCCTATGAAATCTATTTAATAAATCCACGCAACAAAAAAAGCGTACAGTGTACGCTTAACCTTTGTTTAGTTATGCTGTTTTATTAACTAGTTTAGTTAAACGAGAAATTTTTCTTGAAGCAGCACTTTTGTTGATGACGCCTTTTGCTTTAGCTTTATCTATTTCTGAAATAGCAATCAATAAATTTTCTTGAGCTTCAGTTTTAGTGCCTGAGCCAGCAGCTACAACAACTTTTTTGATGTCAGTCTTAACTTTTGATC
>JAQICP010000446.1 GCA_027858555.1 Vallitaleaceae bacterium | reverse complement strand
ACCATGTACATTACCTGTTGAAGTCCTAGAACAAGCAGCTAAAGAAATGTTAAATTACGAAGGCACAGGCATGTCGGTTATGGAGATGAGCCATCGCTCGAAAGCTTATATAGCCATTATCGAAGAAGCAGAAGCGGACCTTAGAGAAATAATGGGCATACCGAATAACTATAAAGTGCTTTTCCTACAAGGCGGCGCAACAACGCAATTTTCAGCGGTTCCAATGAATCTTTTAACCGGTTCAAAAAAAGCTGATTATTTTGATACAGGTATATTTGCAACAAAAGCAATCAAAGAAGCAAAACGTTATGGAGATATTAATGTTGTAGCTAGCTCTAAAGACAATGGCTACAAAAATATTCCAGAATATGAAAGCAGTCAGTTAGATCCAGAAGCAGATTATGTATATCTTACTAGTAACAATACTATTTTTGGTACTAGATTCAATGAATTCCCAGATACTAAAGACGTACCACTTGTTGTAGATATGTCATCTGAGATATTATCTAGAGAGATAGATGTTTCAAAGTTTGGATTAATATATGCAGGTGCTCAAAAGAATATGGGAACTGCTGGACTTACAGTTGTTATTGTTCGAGAAGATTTAATGGGTAAAGCGATGCCACTTACACCAACCATGTTGAATTATAAAGTTGAAGCAGATGCGAGCTCTATGCTTAATACACCACCAACATATTCAATCTATATACCAGGCTTAGTATTTAAATGGATTAAGAATAACGGTGGCGTAGTAGCAACTCAAAAACGCAATGAAGAAAAAGCAGCATTACTTTATGACTGTATTGATAAAAGCAAGCTATTCAAAGGAGTTGCTGACCTGGGATCTCGTTCTATTATGAATGTGACTTTTACAACAGGATCTGCTGATTTGGATGCTAAGTTTATACAAGAAGCTGCCGAGAAGGATGTTGTTAATATTAAGGGACATCGTTCAGCAGGTGGTATGAGAGCTAGTATCTATAATGCCATGTCTATAGAAGGCATTAAAGCATTAATTGAAGCAATGAAAGCATTTGAACAAGCTAATTAATAGGATGGAGGAACATATGTTTAAAATAAAAACACTTAATAAAATAGCTAACGAAGGTTTATCATTACTTGATGATAAATATCAGATAGTAGAAGAAGATCAGGTTGATGCCATTATACTTAGAAGTTTTAAAATGCACGACTTTGAGATGCCTGATTCATTAGAATCAATAGCAAGAGCAGGTGCAGGAACAAATAATGTACCAGTTGATAAATGCTCAGAAAAAGGCATTGTTGTATTTAATACACCTGGTGCTAATGCCAATGGTGTTAAAGAACTCGTAATCGCTGGTTTATTGATGTCATCAAGAGATATCCCTGGCAGTCTTGATTTTGCAAAATCATTAGCTGACAAAGGTGATGAAGTACCTAAACTAGTCGAAAGTGGCAAAGGTGCGTTTGTAGGTCCGGAAATTCAAGGCAAGACACTTGGTGTTATTGGACTTGGTGCGATTGGTGTTTTAGTTGCTAATGCGGCTGAGAATTTAGGTATGACAGTGTTGGGATTTGACCCATTCATATCTGTTGATGCTGCTTGGGGCCTCAGTAGAAAAATTGGTAAAGCTATATCTGTTGAAGAAGTATATGCGAAAGCTGATTATATTACGGTTCATGTACCTCTAATGGATGCAACTAAAGGTATGATTGGTACTGACAGTTTAGCACTCATGGAAGACGGCGTTAAGATACTCAACTTTTCAAGAGCTGAACTGATAGATGACGATGCAATTGAAGCTGCTATAAAAAGCGGAAAAGTTTCAAAGTATGTAACAGACTTTCCAAATGCAAAAACAATAGCAATGGATAACGTCATCTGTATACCACACCTTGGCGCTTCAACACCGGAATCAGAGATTAATTGTGCAATCATGGCAGTTGAGCAAACTAAAGATTATATTGAGAATGGTAATATAAAAAATTCTGTAAACTATCCTAATTGCGATATGGGTATCTGCCAATCATCGGGTAGAATTGCTATCAACCACAAAAATATTAGAAATATGTTAGGCCAGATTTCTACAGTTCTTGCGGGTAAGAATTTTAATATTGTTGATATGATTAATAAGAGTAAAGGTGAAGTTGCTTATACATTATTAGACGTAGAAGACGAAGTAACTGAAGAAGTTGTAAATGCACTAATAGCAATTGATGGTATAGTTAAAGTAAGAGTGATCAAGTAAATACCTGCACCATCAGAGATGATAATTTAACTATATCATAGTAATGAGTTGATAAATTATACATAATAAAGTAGAATATACACATTGGTACTAAACCTACCGATGTGTATTTTATTAGGAGGACAATATGGCAAAAATAAAAGCCTTTGCAGGTATTAGGCCAAATGAAACGATGGCAAAAGAAATAGCGGCATTACCGTATGATGTATATAATAGAACTGAGGCAAAAGCGATTGTAGAAAATAATCCACTATCATTTCTAAAAGTTGATAGAGCAGAAACTCAATTTGACGAGACGATTGATACTTATGATGCAGTTGTATATAAAAAAGCACAAGATTTATTTAATGAAATGATTGAAAAAGGTCAGCTTATACAAGATCAAAAAACTTGCTTGTATATATACCGGTTAACAATGAAAGGGAGAAGCCAAACTGGATTAGTAGCATGTACTTCTATTGATGAATATATAGCTGATATCATTAAAAAGCATGAATTAACTAGAGCAGCAAAGGAAAGAGATAGAATTAATCATGTGGATTCATTAGATGCTAATACAGGACCTATATTCTTAACTTACAGAGCAAAAGATGCTATTGATGAGATAGTTAATAATTGGATGGAGAATAATCCACCCATATATGATTTTGTTGCAGATGATGCGATCAAGCATGAAATGTGGTGTATAGATGATGTCGCCATAATTGAGTCTTTAGAGACACTGTTTATGACCATCCCATCTCTTTATATAGCTGATGGTCATCATAGGGCCGCTTCCGCTGTAAAGGTCGGTCTACTGAGAAGAGAGCAACATAAAGACTATACCGGTGCGGAAGAATTCAATTATTTTCTTTCGGTCATCTTTCCAGATAATCAACTTAAAATATTTGATTATAATCGAGTTGTGAAGGACTTGGATGGTATGACACCTGAACAGTTTTTAGGTTCAGTTAAAGAGTCATTTGATATTATTAGAACCAGCAAAGAACAGATTAAGCCAACTGAAAAGAGCACATTTGGTATGTTTTTAGAAGACACTTGGTATCTGATAAAGGCAAAAGAAGGCACCTATCGCAAAGAGGATCCAGTACTAAGTCTAGATGTTTCAGTACTGCAATTAAATCTATTAGCACCAATTTTAGGTGTGGGTGATCCTAGAACCGATGAACGCATTGATTTTGTAGGTGGCATTCGCGGACTTGCTGAACTTGAAAGAAGAGTTAAAACAGATATGATGTTAGCATTTGCCTTGGTACCAACGAGTGTGGATGAATTAATGAATATTGCTGATGCTGGTGAATTAATGCCACCAAAATCCACTTGGTTTGAGCCTAAACTCAGAAGTGGGTTGATTAGTCATTTATTACATTAATAAAACCGGGATTCCTTATATAGGAATCCTTTTTAATGGGTACACTTTGTTCTGCAATAGGAAAGTGCTCCACAGGAACTTTCCATGAGAACAACTTATCCGATATTGAAAGAAATACTGTGGGATAAGACGTGTACTGGAGGTACACTTTGTTCTGCAATAGGAAAATTCTCCACAGGAACTTTCCATGAGAACAACTTATCCTGTATTGAAAGAAATACTGTGGGATAAGACGTGTACTGGAGGTACACTTTGTTCTTTTATAAGAAAATACGACGCAGATAGATGGGGGAAAAATAACCCATGCAAAATATTATTGCATGGGTAAAAGATGAAGTAGATTATAAGATATAGAAGCCATTTTCGGAACTAGTCTC
>JAQICP010000389.1 GCA_027858555.1 Vallitaleaceae bacterium | reverse complement strand
CCGATTTGAATGATAATTTTGAAGCTTCTGTTTTCTCCAGTTTAAGTTAATCGACCTAGTATATTCTAGTTACGTTTTTCTCATCTTGATAAGTTACCACCAACTCTAAACCGATACTTGTTTCTGAGGCAGCTTTGGTGTCAATTTCAGCGGTAATTAAATAGTCTTCTCCAACCTGAGGAGCATTCTTCATTTTTTCTGGAATAGCAAGTGATGTTACCTGTATACCATCCCATAATCCAGCCACTTTCTCGTTCCATGCAGCCATTTCTTTTGCCTTGGCAAAATTATTAGCTTTAAACTCATCACTACGTGCAGCTAGTTTGATATAGAATTTAGAGATATAATCATCAATCATTCGTTTCATAGTAAAACGAGGAGTGATTTTAGAAATCGAGTTTTTAATAGTTTGAATCCATTCTGGAGAAAAGCCTTTATGATTTTTTGAAAAATACATTGGCAACATCTCATTCTCTAGTATAGAATAGATAGTTGATGCATCTAACTGATCTTGGTGTCCTTGATTTTCGAAAGTACGCTTTTCAGTTAAAGCCCAACCGGCTCCTTCAACGTATCCTTCTAACCACCATCCGTCAAGTACAGAGAAGTTCAACACGCCGTTCATTTGCGCTTTCTCACCAGATGTTCCTGAAGCCTCTAACGGACGAGTTGGTGTATTTAACCACACATCAACACCTGCCACTAAACGTTTAGCTAAACGCATATCATAGTTTTCTAAGAAAATAATCTTCCCTAAGAATTGAGGCATACGTGAAATCTCAACAATTCGTTTAATTAATCCTTGACCAGCACCATCAGCAGGGTGTGCTTTACCAGTAGATAAAAATTGAATAGGTTGATCTGGGTTATTTACAATTTTCTCTAGCCGATCTAGGTCATTGAATAAAAGATGTGCTCTTTTATACGTTGCGAAACGACGACCAAAACCAATAATCATAGTATCAGTATTGAATGTTTCTAACAATGACAGAATACGAGCTGGGTCTCCTTGGTTTTTCAACCATTGCTCTTGAAACAAATCTTTGATATAATCAATCAATTTCTGTTTCATATCAACTCTAATATTCCAAATATCTTCGTCTTTTACATCTTGGATTTTTGCCCAATACTTTAAGTTTGATTGGTCGTTAATATATTCTTCTCCGAATGTTTTATCGTATAATTGTTTCCATGCACTAGCAGTCCATGTAGGCAAATGCACACCATTAGTCACATAATTCACATGCGACTCTTCTGGAAAATAGCCATTCCAAATATGTTGAAACATCTCTTGAGATACTTTTCCGTGTAACCAACTTACACCATTAATTTCCTGACAAGTATTGCAAGCGAATGTACTCATACTAAATTTCTCTCCTTTATCGTCCGGATTTTGTCTTCCAATTCCGATAAACTCATCCCAGCTGATTCCTATTTTAGCAGGATATTTATTTAGGTATTTTTGGAACAAACCTTCGTCAAAACTATCGTGACCAGCAGGTACTGGCGTATGAACTGTATAAAGAGATGAACCTTTTACTACTTCTAGAGCTTGTGAGAAAGTTAATCCTTTTTCTTGTACACAATCGGCCAATCGCTGCGCATTAATTAATGCTGCATGACCCTCGTTACAGTGGTACACTTGTTTTTCGATACCTAAACGCTTAAGCGCTAAGATACCACCAATACCTAATAAGTATTCTTGTTTTAAACGGTTTTCCCAATCGCCACCATATAACTGATGTGTAATTGAACGGTCGTACTCGCTATTTAATGCAGTATCTGTATCTAGTAAATAAAGCGCAATTCTTCCAACAGACACCTTCCAGATTTTAGCAAAAACACTATGGTCACCAAATGGCACTTCAACAACGATTTGCTCTCCTTTATCATCATTCACTTTCGCGATAGGTAATTGACCAAAGTTCTGCGGCTCATAAATAGACAATTGATCACCATCCATAGACAGTGCTTGTCTAAAATAACCGAATCTATACAAGGAACCGATGGCAGTCATATCAACATTACTATCACTAGCTTCTTTTAAATAGTCACCAGCTAATACCCCTAAACCACCAGAGTAAATTTTAAGGATTTGAGTTAAACCATATTCCATACTAAAATAAGCCACAGTTGGCTTTTTAGGGTCAGGTTTAGCGTCCATGTACTTTCTAAAGCTCGTATGTACAGTATCAATTTTCTGCATGAAGGCAGTATCTTTTACAATCTCCTCCATTCTTTCATAATTAAGTAGCTCTAAAAACAATACTGGGTTTTGATTTGAATTCTCCCAGATTTCGCAATCTATATCATTGAATAAGTCTTGTGCTTCGTCATTCCATACAAACCAAATATTCTGAGAAATTTCTTGTAATTTTTCTAAGCCTGCAGGTACAGTTGCAGCAACATTAATTTCTTTCCAGTTAGGTTGATTTGCATTACAAACATTTACTTTCATCGTCGTTCTTTTAAAATTATTTTAGTTTGGTGATTTCTTACTTTTTTGCAAGCGCAAAGGTATATGTTTCTTTGTAAAACACAATGAATTTCTCCCACAATGCTTGCTGTGATATCTGATAAGCAGCAGCTCTTATCTTAGCTACTTCAGTTGCTTTATTCATGGCAAATTCAGACAACATTTCTGTTATCTCAACCACCATTTCTTCGTAATTATTATCCGTTCTATTGATAACTCCTACTCCTTCATTTAATTCTTTGCCCTTCGACTTCATTTTTTGTGCAGCCCACTGACCAAATCCTGATAAATTGGTGGTAATAGTCGGTATCGAAAATGCAACACTCTCTAATGGAGTATATCCCCACGGTTCGTAATAAGACGGAAAGGATGTAATATCAAATCCAATCAACAAATCGTAGTAGCTTTTATTAAAGATACCATCATCTCCATTAAGATAACTGGGCAAAAATATCACCATTACATAAT
>JAQICP010000348.1 GCA_027858555.1 Vallitaleaceae bacterium | reverse complement strand
GTATAATCATACTATATATAGGATATAGACTCAGAGAAAAGCCATTAACTGACGTTGAAAAATGGTTGTTGTCAGATTAAGGCAACCTCATAGAGCCCGTATCACTTGACCAACAAATAATCAGTCATCTTGAAGAAGCGGATAAATTCCACGATATCATGCACCTCATAGTTAGTTCCGAAGCATTATAACTTTTAGTTGCGCACAAAAGCTGCCACTTTATAAGTGCCAGCTTATTTATTCCATCAGAAAGTTTTTGATTTTACATACAGAAGATTTTCCTGCCAGACTTAACATTCCTTTTTAACTTACAATCTAAATATAAGCAATCCACCAACAACCACTACCATACCTATAATCTTACTTGGGGATAATGGCATCTTCTCTAACCCAAATAAACCAAAATGATCCACTAATATGCCTGCCAACAGTTGAGCAAAAAACATAACCATCGATGTATATACAACACCGATATTTTTAACACTGGTTATGATTGACGCTACAATAATGACGCCCAGCATACCACCAAGCAAATAAATCGGATTTACCTGAGTAATATTTTTAAAATTGCCTTTGCCAATGGTTAACACCACAATAATACTGGCAACCAACCCAACCCCATGGACTAATGTGGTCATTTCCCATCGACCTATTTTATTACCAGCATTGGTATTAAATACGTTTTGTATGACTATGACAAATCCACCTACTAATGCTAAGGTAACGCCTAATGCAACACTTGATTTTATAATCATTCGTATATGCCCCCTTCGGCTAATTCATATAAACGTTTCTTATTTATATAATCAGCTGTCAATCTCTATTTTAATGCAATCTTCATTTATCATATATGCCATTACCCTATTCAACCGCCTATAGCTTCCGCCTGACAACGAAGTCGATTTCACAAGACTGTCTATCTAAAATCCTCTTACTTCGTGCTATATCCCCTGATTATTAATCGATATGAGGTAACTGACCAACCGTTTCATGATCACTTTACTGAAACTACAAAGTACCTTTTTGTCCATACTAATTATAAGGTATATAACCGACTTGGTAAAGGACATACGTCCACTTTCATATTTCCGCTTGATTGAGAATGATTCTCGTTATATAATGAGTATAGGAGGTGTTTATATGAAAACATCTAAACTCTATATATTATTCACCTTAATTCTTATGATAGTTATTCTTGCTGGCTGCAACGGGGCCACTGAAGATAATAATACAAACACTGATTCACCCGCTAAACCAACTGAAGACATATCAACTGATGCCCCTTTGATAGAACTGACATTAGACGAACTTGCCAGTTATACTGGTAAAAATGGCAACCTACCATATATCGCAGTTAATGGTATCATCTATGATGTGACTGATGTGCCCCAGTGGGCTAGTGGCGATCACAATGGTTATGAAGCCGGAAAAGATCTAACTGACTTTTTTCCTCATGAAGCTTCCAGATTAGATAGAGCTGTTAAGGTAGGCATATTAGTTGTAGCTTCGTTGGATACGCCAAGTACTACTGATAACCAAACTGAATCTAATGGCATCTCTGAAAGTAGTACTTTGGATATTGAAGGTGACGACCCTGCTAGCACTTCTACTGAAGTAAGCAATACACCAGATTCAGATACACCAATAAATGAAGATAATTCAGACACATCTAATAATGATACGCCTGACACTACTTCTAATGAAAATACTTCTACCGAAACTACACCAATTGAAGAGACCCCCACAGAAGCTGAACCCGAACCAGTTGAGCCGGTAGTTGAACCAACAATTGAACCTGTACCAACCGAACCCACAGTTCTAACTTTTACCACCCAGTCACTGGCACAGTACAATGGGAAAAATGGTCAGCCAGCCTATATCGCTTATATGGGGGACATATATGACGTGTCACAATTAAGTGAATGGCGTAATGGTAATCATCATGGTATTGAAGCGGGTTATGATGTCACCAGCGATTTGCAATATGCACCTCATGGTGCTGAGGAATTAAATGGTGTGCCCATTATAGGTATTCTAGTTCCCTAAGTCATGATAAACTTTAATTCTAATCCATAGACTTTTAAGTTCAATTAAAAAGCAGGCATGTATTGAATGCATCTCAGATGTTGGATACCATCCAACTTCGGGGGGCACTTCATATATGTC
>JAQICP010000168.1 GCA_027858555.1 Vallitaleaceae bacterium | reverse complement strand
TAGCAGAACATCGAGAAACTCAGTTGGTATCTTTGATAAATCTATCAGGTAATTCGCCACCTTCACCGGTATTGCTTTTACCGTGTAATCTGTTCATAGCAATTGCCAGTGTTTCGTGTGCTTCTTGTGAAATAGAACCATAAGACATAGCACCTGTTTTGAAACGTCTGACGATACTATCAACGCTTTCTACTTCATCAAGTGGAACAGTTTTCTCTGTATAATTAAATTCCATTAAACTACGAATTGTTGCTTGAGAGCTTTGGTCAATCAATGAGGAGTACTTTTTAAATAAGTCATATTTACCCGTTCTACAAGCCTGTTGTAATAGGTGAATTGTTTCAGGGTTATATAGATGGTATTCGCCATTACTTCTGTAACGGTATTCACCGCCTTCTTCTAATAGATAATTTTGTCTGAAAATGTTATATGTTTTTTTATGTCTTATGATGACTTCCATGGCTATATCATTTAGTGCCATACCATTTAGCCTAGAAGGGGTACCGGTAAAGTATGTTGTAATAACTTCCTTACTAATTCCAACCGCTTCAAATATTTGAGCACCTTGATAACTTAATAGGGTAGAAATACCCAGTTTGGACATGACTTTAACAATTCCTGTTGTCAGTGCTTTTACTAGATTATAAGCTGCTTTTTTATAATCAATATCATCTAATAGATTTTTTTCTTCTAATTGTTTAATGCTTTCAAAAGCAAGATATGGATTGATTGCAGAAGCGCCATACCCAAGTAGTACAGCAAAATGATGCACTTCTCTAGGTTCTCCTGATTCAATAATGATGCTGACTCTTGTTCGCATACCATTTCTAATTAAATGATGATGCAATCCGCTAGCTGCTAATAAAGCAGGAATAGGCGCATTAGAAGAATCACACATTCGATCTGATAGGATTAAAATAGTTGCATCCTCTTCAATAGCTTGGTCGGCTTTATCGAATAATCTATATAATGCTTCGTTTAGTGATTCACCCTGGTCATCAGGAGTGAACACCATAGGAAGTACTGCTGATTTAAATCCTTCTTCATCAATAAATTTTAAATTTGCCAACTGCTCATTTGTTAGGATAGGCCCATCAAGCTTTATTTGTCTCGAACTTTTTGCTTCTGCATGTAATAAGTTTTGTTGACCGCCAATATACATTTCGGTACCTGTGACAATTTCTTCTCTGATGGCATCTATTGGTGGGTTAGTAACTTGTGCAAATAGTTGCTTAAAGTAGTTATATAGCAATTGTGGTTTTTTACTTAATACAGCCAGTGGAACATCATTACCCATAGCACCAATTGATTCTTTACCAGTGGTTGCCATTGTTTTAATGAGTAAGTTAATATCTTCATAGGTATATCCAAAAGCACATTGTTGTTTATTTAAGTTGTAGATCACCGGAGGTTTGCTTTCGTTTTTCTTTTTTACATCGGCAATTAATTTCATGTTTTGTTTTAACCATTTACCATATGGGTTTTCCTGTGCAATCTTTTTCTTTACTTCGTCATCTTCAATAATTCTACCTTGTTCAGTATCAACTAGCAGCATTCTACCAGGACGAAGACGTTTTTTGTAAAGTATTTCATCTTCTTCAATGTCTAAGACACCTACTTCTGAGGCTAATATTAAAGTGTTGTCTTTTGTGACGTAATATCTAGATGGGCGTAATCCATTACGGTCTAATACGGCTCCTACCAATTTACCATCACTGAACACAATGGAAGCGGGACCATCCCATGGTTCCATTAAACAAGAATGGAATTCATAAAAATCTTTTTTATAGGCAGGCATGGTTTTGCTTTTAGACCAAGGTTCTGGAATCATCATCATGGCTGCATGTGCCATTGAACGTCCAGATAAATGTAAGAATTCCATACAATTATCAAACATAGCTGAGTCTGAACCGTCTGAGTTAATAATCGGGTATACGTTTGAAAGGTCTCCCTTGAAAACATCAGATTTAAGCATTGATTTTCTAGCATTAATCCAGTTAACATTTCCATGTAATGTATTTATTTCGCCATTATGAATGATATATCTATTTGGATGAGCACGTTCCCAGCTAGGAAAGGTGTTTGTTGAATATCTTGAGTGTACTAGTGCAATGGCTGATTTAACAGAAGGGTGTGTTAAATCTTTATAGAAGGCACCAACTTGTGCAGCTAGAAGCATTCCTTTATATACAATGGTTCTTGAGGACAGAGATGAAATATAGAAAGAATCAATATTTTCCCTTTTTAATGTGTTTTCAGTCTGTTTTCTTATAATGTATAGCTTACGTTCTAAATCCATTTCGTTTTTAATGTCATTTGAACTACCTATAAATGCTTGTATAATATAGGGCATGCACTGATAGGCTTCTTTACCTAAACAGGTGTCTTCTAATGGCATATCTCTCCACCCTAAAAAAGTTTGTCCTTCATTAGATACGGCTTGTTCAAAAATATACTGACAGTGCTGCCTTGCTTCTCTGTCTTGTGGAAGGAAAAACATACCAACACCGTATTTGCCGTTGTCAGGTAAGGTGAAATCCATTTGCTTTGCA
>JAQICP010000312.1 GCA_027858555.1 Vallitaleaceae bacterium | reverse complement strand
GATCAATTTAACAGGTGAGACAAATACTAATTGGAGAGATACAACGTCTGAGCCTACTACGAAAACTAATTTAGAGGTGAAATACTATATTCCTTATAATAAGACAGTTAGTAATCTCTATATGGCAAGCCCTGATAGAAACGATTGTATCACAGAGAGCTTATCTTTTACTACCGGTACAGATTCAACTGGAAAATATGTCGCATTTACATTACCAGAACTTAAGTATTGGGACATGATTTATTACAAATTCGGTACGGAAACTGAACCGAGCTTATATGAAGCAGAAAGTTCAATATTGACCGCTGTTTCAACGAATACGAATCATTCAGGTTATACTGGAAGTGGATTTGTGGATGGTTATGGTGAATTATATGACAGCGTTACTTTCGATATTGAAGTTGCAACAGAGGATGATTATACTTTGGAATTCACCTATGCAAATGCAACTGGATATGAATGTAGCAGACAACTGTTTGTTGATAATCAGGACAAAGGGAAGATTTCATTCCAACCTTTAGCCGACTGGGATACTTGGGGGAAAGCCGAAAAAGGTATTCATTTATTACCAGGTAGACATCGGATGGTTGTACTTGTAACAAGCGGTTATGGTGGTTATATTAACTTGGATAGCCTTAAGGTAGAACCACTGATAGAAACAGTCCGAAGCGTTTATATGAACAACTGGGAAAACACAGTTTTCCTATGGAAGGAAACAGAAGTTAATGGCGCACAAGCTTTATTAAGTGATGGACCAAGTGTTTATGAACTTCGTCATTATGAAGAAACTGCTACGGATGATTACAATACCAATGAAATTAAAAACTATAGCATGTTCTTTAGAAATGAGACAGATAGTAATGTATATACAACGGGTAGTAAATTCAGAGCCACCGGTGCTTTTGGGCTCGATGGTGTGTTTGATACAACTTATGAGTCTTATGATGGCGTTGACTTAACGACAGAGATAAAAAGATCTTATGCTGTAATTCCATCAGAGAATTTTATGGTTGTCAAGTATACAGTCAAGAATAATGCACAATCAACAAAAACAATCAATGTTTTAGATATGTTACATGTTAACAATATTGATACAAATTACAACAGTGTTGCAACTTATGATTCGGAAGATAAAGCCATAACAATTGATATGACAGCTTCTGGTCAGTACTTTTTGGCTCATGGTACGC
This sequence comes from Vallitaleaceae bacterium, assembly GCA_027858555.1. GTDB lineage: Bacteria > Bacillota > Clostridia > Lachnospirales > Vallitaleaceae > JAQICP01. The sequence continues at coordinate 5,408 of JAQICP010000312.1, read as the reverse complement.
TTGAATCAACCGTCACAGGTTATCAGGTGGCTGATGATACTGATACAGTTACGACTAGTTCGACGTGTTCACCATGGCATACTTTTAATAGCAACGGCACATTGAAAAATAATACGACGATTACCACTGCAGATGTTTCAACAGCATTCAATAAGTCAATATCACTTGGAGCCGGGAATTCTCAAGATCTGTATTTCTACATTGCAGTCGGTAAGGATTCAACTGAGATTCAAGCGGCAATTGATACGGCCAATGCTCAAACAGGCAGTTACTGGATGAACTTGATGGCAACTGAATATACAGCTTGGTTGGCGGAAGGCAAGACGACAAGTTTTGAAAACACGAATCTTAATGATGCTTATGATGGTATATCTGTCGCACTTAAACAGTCCATTGTACCAGGCTCATATGTTGACGGTGCAGATACAATAGTTAAGTATGCAGCACTACCAGCGGCAACAAATCCATCTGCTTATTCTTACAAAGTATGGGCAAGAGACTCAGCAGTCACGGCTATGTCCCTTGACGCAAGCGGACATACAGATGAAGCTGAATCCTATTGGTATTGGCTTGCTGATAGACAATTCAAGACCGATGAAGGCACTTGGAAGAAGCCAGGTACATTCTGGACTTGTTACTGGATTTGGGACAATTCCTCAGTTTCATTCGTTGAACCAGAATATGACTCAATTGGTATGTTCTTAGTTGGTGCTTACCAACATTATCAAACATTGACGGGAACAGCAAAGACGGATTTCCTTAATAACATATGGGATGCCTATAAGCTTTCAGCTGATTTCGTTCTAAACAATGTCCAAGGAAATGGGTTCGGTATTGCAGATTGCAGCATATGGGAGGAAGCAACAGAATATAACGCGTTTACAGAAGCACTTTATGTAGCAGGACTTGATGCAGCTCAAGAAATGGCAAAGGCTATGTCACTGCCACTATTAGCTGATAGCTATAATGGTGCCGCAAGTACGATTCGTTCTGCCATTCAAAGAAGCTCGACTGATTCACCAGTAGGTTTATGGAATGAAGCTGGAAGATTTTACAACAGAGCGGTTAACATCGATGGTACTGCTAGAACATTGGTGGATTCATCATCTAATGTACTTGTGACATATGGTGTGGTTGATATGATGTCAAAAAGAGCGTATGAACATTATCAGAAGGTTACAGAGACCATCAGTCATGATACGTACGGTATTACACGATATGAAGGTGATACATTCTATACTGGTGACAATGCGTGGGATCCAGGCGGCGTAGAAGCATTCGAACCAGAACCTTCATGGCCACAAATGACTATGTGGGCAGGGATGATGGAGATCTATAGTGGTTACGATTCGCTTAAGGACAATGCCTTAAGAAGACTAGAATGGTTTGCAGATAGAACAGCTCTAGGCTATGCACCACAAGGTGAGGCGGTATCCAATATCACCTTGAAACCTTGTATAAGCACAATGATTGAACCAATAACGGGTGCAGCATTCCTCATGACTGCATTAGCTTACGAAGATGCCTTTGATATGAGAATAACACCAAGCCAATACAATGCTGGTTCAAGGGCCACCATTAATGTCAGTTCAGGCACAGTTGATACGACCAGTCAATATAATTATGTATCCGATTTTGGTCAATGGGGTTACATACCTTATTATAAAGATGCAATTGGAGATAATACTGTTGGAGATAGCACACGAGATATTGAAAAAGTCTATATAGCTAATGACGCTACTAATATTTATATCCGTGTGGATAATGTCGGTGATACACTTCCTGGTTATGCTGCAAGTGGTGATCAATTTGTTATGGCAGTTTACTCAGAAGATTTTGCCGAAGGTGCAGTAAATGCTACAACAACAAGTTTTTATGGAGAAACAATGGATAGAGATATGCCATATATGGTAGCCAGATGGAGTGATAGTGCAAACTATTCACAATTCACCGTTGATGGTTCAGACGCATGGGTATGGAGTAACTTTATTACAGGAGTGACTGCACCACAATGGGAGCAAACGTCAGGAAGATATGAAATGGTCATTCCTATTTCAGAATTGTCAAGTGGCACAGTTTATGACAATGACTGGGCAAACATGAGAATAGTGATAGGTCTTGACACTGGTGCTGGTATGCAAGAAGCTGATTTTATGAATATTCACTATAGAATAACTGCTAGTGGAGGTTCGTGGATATTTGGTGACACAGAACAATAATCAGATGGTGGTAGTTCGAAAGAACTGCCACCATTTTTGCATGTAGTTGGTAACAGTAGGAGATGATATATGTACTGAATCTGTCATAGTTCCAGACACTTTCATATTGCTAGAAAGTATTAAATCATTGCAATTCAGGTATTGATTAGATATACTGGAGTAGTGAATTTTCGTATATATTATATAAAAGAAATGAATTCATGAGAGTTTATGAAAGGTTAACGGAGGGCAATATGAAAAGAGGCTTTAGTATCTTAATTGTGATAGTTATCATGATGCAAATTACTGTTTTTGCAGACGCATCTGACAGTGTTATAAAAGAAAAAATGACAGTCACCTATACTGGTGGGGAAAAAGATATAACGGTTGTATGGGTTGATATGAATGATCCGTTAGTAAGATTAGATGCTGTCCTAGCTGATGGTGCTGTCGGTGAAACTGCAACACTAGAAGAACTTGTAAGTAGTGCCAATGATATAGATGGGCAAGGGGTTGCAGGTATTAATGGGTCTTTTTTTTCAGCTTATACAGACATGCAACCACTGGGAACACTTATAATAGATGGCAAAGTGGAACAGATATCTAATTTGGGATCAGTTTTATCGGTTAGCGGTAACAATGAATTCAATGTAGATCCATTATATGTATCCATACTTGGTGGCACTAACAACCAATGGGAATGGCCTTATAGTTGGTATGCGTGGAATGTAAATCATTATTATTCAGACCCATCAGCGGTGATGATTTTTGATCGTTATTATAGTGGTCCTAAGCCTGAGCATACATTTACCTCTATTGTTGTAGATAAATCGGTTGTAAAGAGTATTGTAACAGGCTCTTTCGAGATTCCAGAAGAAGGATTTTTGATATTAACCAATGATAAAGATATGATTGCTAAGTTTCAAGTGGGGGAGCAAGTCGATTATAAAACAGATTATTTTATAAATGATTATAATACAACAGGCCACTCAGGAGTGAATCTTGATTATGGTAACGTAAGAACCGCTATTGGTGCAGGACCGACTTTGGTTAAAGATGGTAAAATAGTACTTGATGGTCGTATGGAAGGATTCACAGAAAGTAAAATTCTTGATGATCCGGCACAACGAAGTTTAATTGGTGTTAGAGCAGATGGATATGTAGGGTTTGCCAGTATCCCTGGTGTAACAATGGCGCAATTAGCTGAGATTGCAATCAATCTAGGTATGGTTGAGGCTATGAATTTGGATGGGGGCGGTTCTAGTGGGACGTTTTACGATGGCAATTATATTACGACACCAGGCAGAGAACTTAGTAATGCATTAGTTGTAAGATATTTATATGAGAAACCTATAGGAATAGAACTTAATGGTAACAGTTTGTTTTTTGATACGGAGCCATACGTAAATACCCAGTACCAAAGAACCCTAGTACCACTTAGGGGTATTGCAGAGGCCATAGGGGCGGTTGTCGGATGGGATGCCAAGACTTCTTCGATTGTGGTTACGCGTGGCGGAACCGACCTGAAGCTTCAAACCAACTCCCCATTCGTTTATGTGAATGGCGATAAAAAAGAGATGGAAATACCGGTTGTAATAAGAGATCAACGATCTTATGTGCCAGCAAGATTTTTTGTGGAGTATTTTGGCGGAGCTGTGGATTGGAGACAAGCAGATAGCACAGTTGTTATTGTGATTGATCACACGGCTGATTTATTAGACGAAGCAGAAGCACTTCAAAAAAGCGAAGATTATATCGGTGCAGTGGCTAAGTATTTAGCTGTTCTTAAAGTCGATAGTCAGAATATAAAAGCAATAAAAGAGTTGGCCTATATCTATAATGTTAAATTGAATGAGAAAGCGTTATCTATACCATATTATGAAACTGCGTTAGCGTATGATAGTAATGACAGTGCATCTCTTGTAGCCTTGGCGTGGGTGTATTATACTATCGGTAGAATAGATGACGCAATAGATGCTTTTTCAAATGCATCTGAACTTCTAGTAGACAAATCGAGTGCTTATTATGGCCTTGGCGTGTGCTATTCTTCTTATACGATGAAAGACTCTGTAAGTGCGAAGTACTATTTCAATCTGGCTATTGATAATGGCTTAAGCGGTAGTAGTCTTGACTATGCACAAAATTATACTAATACACATTAGAATAGTCGGCAAAGAAAAAGTAGTAGAAGAAGATATAGTAGGCAATTAGTAGTATGAGAGCAGCAGGCTTGTACATAAGGTTTATGCATAAGTCTTGCGCATGAATTATGATAGGGTATTGAATCAATTTGGTTCGAATTGAAAAGCCAGTGACATTAAGTAGTTATTAAAGATAGCAGCTAAAAATAGTTATTAAAGCTAGTAGTTAAAAAGATAGTGGGTTTCAGCTTTCAAGAAACCCACTATCTTTTATATTTTAGTAAATTATTTCTCTATATATTCAAAAAAGTCGAAATCTGCATAGGCACTGAGAGTTGATGGGTCATTGCAACATAGTCCTACAAATGCACCAGTAAAACCTCCAGAATGTTCATCCGATAATATGGTCATATCAAGTACGGGACCAATTGGTTTATAATCGTTCTCACTAAAACCATAGAAGAATTGTAGAGACGGTCCATCTACTTCCGCTCGCAGATAAATCTGCTTGCCTGTAGCAATTGCCTCTGGCCTACATGCATAGATATTAATATCACGGTTATCATTGCTCATAATTGAGATGAATGTACCAATGTGGTTGTCATACCCTACATATAGATAGTAGTGGAGTATATTCGAGTATAGTACCACCAAACCGGCCATCTGATTTTCTTCATCAGGTGAAAACACCATGGCAGTAGATGCTTCATATATAAAAGCTTGTTGTCTTCTAGCTATTAAGCTTACTTCATAATCGGATACGATCATCTCTTTACCATAAAGTCTTAAATGAGACGGATTCGCTGTAAGAGAAAATATCTTATCTGATATATCGCCACGTAACCATTGGAAGTGTTTACCCAAAGTAGTAGAATCAAATTCATCTCTTATAGGCTCTTTTTTAAATGGTACAAGGGGTAAATCCGGACCCACAGTTGTTGCTTCAGCAACGCGGCTTCCACTGGCGAGTCTTAACCAACCATCCTCGCCCCAAACCATTTTTTGAATAGCAGTTTCTCGTCCAAGCACAGATCCGCTACGATTTTTAGTATCTAGTGGTCTGCTACAT
>JAQICP010000223.1 GCA_027858555.1 Vallitaleaceae bacterium | reverse complement strand
GTAGAAGCGGCATATACGACTTATATCTACTATTACGATGGTTATTTATGGACCTGTTATACGGACGGCATTCCAACGCGCGACTTAAGTGACGCCATAGTACCTGTAGTCGATTTAAGTTACGTATTAGTAGATGATATGATTACTGTGAAAGTGTTATTCAAGGATAATAATAAATCGTCAGAATTGGTTCGTTACATCGGACTTAGAGCTGACAAAGTTATGTGAGGTAAGCTATGAAAATATTATCATCAGACAAAGGATTCACACTAATAGAGATGATTCTATCAATTATGATATTAGCCATTGTATCTGGCGTGGTAATACAGCTATTTGTTGTGTCACAGGATCTGGGCGATAGGGCGAAGGAAGCAGATTATGCTACCTTTACTGCTAGCAATGCCATGGAAGTGGTTAAATCAGTAGATGACCCAGGGACTATAATGAACCATGAATTTTTCCGCGAAGCAGATGTGGTTGATGGTGATGTCATTTTATTGCAATTATTTTACGATGAGGATTATCAAGTAACAACTAAAGCAAATGCAAGTTATATTCTATCAGTATATATCACAGAACAGGAAGCTTATACAAAATCACTAGATGCGAGATTCGACGCAGAAGGTCAGGTCGTAGAATCTAGCTTATGTGATATCAGGGTTACTTATTACAAGCTTGAAGAAGAAGATAGCTTGCTAACAATCCAGAGTTCAAGTCATTACTATACATATGTGAGGTGAGTTGATGTTTAAGAATATAAGTAGTAAACAAGGTGCTGCCTCAGTTTTGGTAGTTGTAATGATGCTGGTTTTAATGGTCTTTGGACTTGCTATGGTGACGACCACATTAGCACAGCTTAGATTGTCCAATAATCATGAAGCATGGGTGGTCAAATACTATGAGTTGGAGATAGCCGCGCAAAAAAGAATAGCGGACATAGATAGCATATTATATCAGACTGAAACAGAGGTCGTAGCTTATATGAAGTCAGGTGATATTCTGAACCCTAATTATAACGGACCAATTGCTAATCATAGGGATTATTCAGATGGGTTTATAATACAAGATTCTGTTGCAAACCAAAGCCAATACCTAACAGATATTTTTCCGATGATCTATATGGAGCAATTGGCAATCAACCTTGATGGTATTGAAACACTAATGCCAGGTACAGTAGTTTCAATAGATGAAAATATAACCGGTATGAGTGACATAACCATTAAATCATCAGTGACTAATAAAGAAGAGGATTATAAAAAGTATATTGCCTTTGAATTAAAGGCTAGGATACCTGAATATAGTATCAGTTATAATGGTCAGATTATTGATGGTGTTAAGGCGGTAGCCGTAGCTGATCGTTATAGCATTACTAATTACTTTGAACTTCAAGAGCCTGTTCAATATGAAGAGGACATCAAGTTTGGCAATCCTTTTGAAAAGCCAGCTGATACACCTGCAGACACACCTGCTGATAACTAAAAGTCTTTACTCAAGGTATATAACAAGATGGGAGATGCCATGAAAAACACCCTAAAGATAGTACAAGTTGCAAGAGGCGACAAAAAAGCGGATATAGTACTCAAAAATTGTAAAATTCTAGATGTATTTAATGAAGCCATAGAAATAGGTGACATAGCCATAGTAGAGGGTATTATAGTTGGTATTGGTTCTTATAGTGGCGACATAGAAGTGGATATTGAAGGTGATTATGTGATACCTGGGCTTATTGATGCCCATGTGCATATTGAGTCATCTTTTTTAACACCCCCACAATTTGCTAAATTAGTGGTGCCAAGAGGCACGACAACTGTTATTGCAGATCCCCATGAGATTGCCAATGTATGTGGTAGTATGGGTATCGAGTATATGATTAATAGTAGTAAAGAGCTACCGATCGATGTGTATGTGATGCTACCTTCTTGTGTGCCATCAACAGAATATGAGCATTCTGGCGCAGTCTTAAGTGCGGATGCACTAAGTAAACTAAAGGGCAAGGAATGTGTCATAGGTCTAGGTGAGATGATGAATTATCCCGGTGTTGTCAAAGGCAACAAAGATATTCATGATAAATTACAATTGTTTTCAGATGGTATGATAGATGGTCATAGCCCTAACTTGTCTGGCAAGGACTTGAATGCCTACATCGCTAGTGGTGTAAGAACGGATCACGAATGTTCTAACTTGGGTGAAATGGCAGAACGTATTAAAAAAGGGATGTATGTTCTGATTAGAGAAGGTTCAGCTACTAGAAATCTCAGCACCTTAGTAAAAGGCGTTACCAAAGAAAATGCTCACAGAATTGCATTTTGTACAGACGACAAACAACCTGAGGACATCATGAAAGATGGCCACATTAATTATAATGTGAATCGTAGCATCGAACTAGGTCTTGACCCAATCACAGCGATTAAGATGGCAACACTAACACCAGCGACATGTTATAGGATGTATGATAGAGGTGCTATAGCACCTGGTTTTATTGCAGACCTTGTTGTAACCAAGTCACTTGAACTGATAGAACCCCTCAAAGTGTACAAGAAAGGGGAACTTGTTGCTAAAGACAAGACCTGCTTGGTTGAGGTACCGTTCTACGAAGATCTGGCACTTACAAAGACTGTCAATATTAAAGATGTCAGTCAATTAGATCTATCTTTAAAGCTAAAATCAGATATCGTTAGAGTTATCAAGTTAGTAGAGGATAATATTATTACTGAGGAAGTGACCAGAAAAGTAGATCTTGAAGATGGCTATTTCAAATGCAATACAAATCTTGACATACTAAAACTGGCAGTAATTGAACGCCATCATCAAACTGGCTTTGTAGGGATAGGTCTGGTGGAAGGTTATGGACTTAGAACTGGCGCAATTGGTCTGACTATTGCCCATGATTCACATAATGTGATTGTGATTGGTACTAACGATGCTGATATGAAATTATGCGCTGAGACCCTAGAGGATTGTTCTGGTGGGATTGTAATCATTGACAGAGGTGAGGTGCAAGGTGTATTACCTCTTGAAATCGGTGGACTTATGACCAATAGAACTTGTGAGAGCATTGTAGAGCACCTTCATGAACTAAGTGCACTAGCTAGATTATTTGGTGTTAGGGAGGCGGTTGAACCGTTCTTAACATTAGCATTTTTGGCACTACCTGTAATACCTGAACTCAAGCTAACAGACCAAGGTCTATTCGATGTTACTACTTTTCAAGTTGTAGATATTAATAAATAGGGTACTATGTATAAAGTGTAAACCAAATATTAGATATAACAACATTAAAAATGGAGCCTATAGATAAGACCCGTAAAGGTCTATTCTATAGGCTCCATTTAATTTAAAGTGTTTTTTATACATAGGATTTTTCAATATGTTTGATTTTTGATTGACGATATAGTTTTCTTAAACGGATTATATTAATAACCCATAAAAAGATTACAAAGCCTAGGAAGATGAGCAGGTAAAAAATATTTTCTAATGACACTAGAAAATTGAATGTACCATGAAAAAGCATAGGGTATATTAATGCACTTCTTTTAAACTGTCGCTCTTCTCGCTTTGAAGGGGCATATTTTGCCATGGCTAAGTAATAACCCATGGTAATGGCGAATAGCATATGACCTGGTACTGAAAAAAGGGCTCTTGTCATCCAAAGATTCTCGATGTTTTGATATGAAAAAACAACATATAGCACATTCTCTAATGTGGCAAAACCAAGAGATACAAAAACTGCATAGATAATACCATCAAATTTTTCATCAAAAGCAGGATGCTTGTATCCGTGCTTTAGAACCACGTGACGCTTGAACCATTCTTCGGTTAAACCAGCAACTATAAAGGCATCAAAGGCAAGGAACGCCAAACCACCAAAAGGATTGAGAAAAGCAAGAGCCAGTTCAATGATTATGATTGGCACGCATATGACCATTCCGAGGAAAAAGAGTTTTAATAGTAAACCTAGGGGCTCTTTGTTTTTACGGTCCATTATATATAATATCAGTAGTAAGGCGAGTCCTGGTGTTATCGCGGCAATCAAAAGGTCCAAGGTCATAATAAGGGCTCCTTTAGGTAGGTATGATATAGTATTAGATAAGTTAACAATTAGCTATTTACAGGAAAATCTAAATGCAGTATGTGATCTATACAAATCATTAGGTTCTAATATATAGGAAGAAACTGCATCGAAATGCATATGGTCAGGCGCATTTTGTGTTTCTAGACATAACGCAGTTCTTTGCTTGATTGGTTGGTTATTGTATACGTGCATGTCATCAGTAAGGTGGCCACCTGCATAAAAGACTAGCATTTTTTCAGTGGTTTGCACAGTCATTAAACGCCCAGATTTTGAGTCATATAAACTGGCAACGATATCACTGTTATCTCTTTGTTCTTCCAGTATAAATGGATGGTCATAACCGCTGCCATTTTTTAACTGCTCATAATCAACTTCTATATCAGCACCAACCTTTTTGGCTGTTGTGAAATCAAAAGGTGTGTTTTCAGCTTCAATGATGGACATGGGTATGGCTTTATCTGTAATACCTATGAAGTTTTTTGAAGCAATCATTAATTCATGATCTAAGATAGTGGTGCTGGTATCGCCTGAAAGATTAAAATAACTGTGGTTGGTTAGGTTAAGGAAAGTTGACTTATCTGTTGTGGCCTTATAATCGATGGACAAGGTATCCGTTTGATCCCAAGTATAAGTCACAATAATATCTACATTACCAGGATAGCCGAATTCTCCATCAGGACTCAAGTAGTTAAGAACGAGAGAGACCTTGTCAGCATATTCAAGGGTTGATGCTTCCCATACAACTTTGTCAAATGCCTTAGAGCCGCCGTGTAAAGAATTAGGACCATCGTTTTTTTCAAGCTCATAGTTAACGCCGTCGATATCGAAGGATGCACCAGAGATTCTGCCTGCGAAAGGTCCGGTTATGGCACCAAAAAATGGTGATAGGGTTTCGTAGGAAGATATGTCATTAAAGCCTAGGACGACATTTTCGATGATGCCCTCACGATTTGGCACATTGATTTTTGTGATGATACCACCATAAGTGATGATTGTAATGGTATGCTTAAGATCGTTTTCAAGTGTATAACTGTAGATTTCTTTGCCGTCATTAGTTTGACCGAATAATTTGGATGATATTTTCATATTGGTTTCCTTTCTTGTTGTAATATACTTCATTATACATGAACCAATTCATAGTAACAACAGGTAAAAACGATAGTTTTTTTGCAAAAGGTTTCTATGAAAACTTGCACTCAAGTCTATAATAGTGTAAGATACAAACCATATTTAAAAGAATGGAGATTTTAATGGAGACCAATATTTTAGCCAAAATAGGCGATTTAGTAATTACGAGAGAAGACATGCTAGCAGTTCTTAGAGGCATGCCAAAAGAACAAGCAGAATCAATGAACACTTTTGAGGGTAGACAAAGTTTGCTGAGTGAGATGATAGCAGCAGAATTATTATATCTAGAAGCAAAAGAAAATGGTTTTGAGCAAGATGCTGAGTATATCACTTTAGTTGAGAATACTGCTCATAGTTTATTACAACAATATGCCATTCAAAAACTAGTTAAAGATGTGCAGGTCACACCAGCTGATGTAAAAGCTTATTACTTAGCTAATGCGGATTCATTTCAAAAAGAAGAAGAAGTTAAAGCCAGACATATATTGGTAGCAGAAGAAGAGCTCGCTACTCAGATTGTTGGCGAGATTAAAGCTGGCTTGGAATTCTCAGAAGCAGCAACAAAATACTCAACTTGTCCATCAAAAGAACGTGGAGGGGATTTAGGTTTCTTCTCAAGAAATCGTATGGTCAAAGAATTTGAAGAGGCAGCTTTTGCTCTTGAGATTGGTGTATTGAGCGAACCGGTTCAGACCCAATTTGGCTATCACATCATCATTACTGACGAGAAAAAAGATGCTCAGAATATGTCTTTTGAAGAGGTGGAAGCACAGATTCAAAGAACGTTGATGCAAGAAGCTCAGTTTAAGATATACGAAGAAAAAATCGGTGTTTTGAAAGATTTATATCCTGTAGAAGTAAACGATGAATTATTAAAATAATAGCAATTCAGTAATTAAGATTACACATAGTTTGGTATAACTATCAGACGTGGGTAATCTTTTTTTTTGCTCCGGAAATAGTTTGCTCCACATATGTGTGCGTGGTATAATAGCAATGGTTATAAAAGTAGTAGATAGGAGTAATTAATGTCTGACAAAAGTAATGAAAACAATGAGAAGCGTCTGATATATAAAGAAATTGAGACTATTGTGGGCACGGGTATGGTATTACAAAACGAGTTGATATCAAATCATAATTCTATTAAAATTGGTGGGCCGGCAGATTATTTTATCACGCCAGATTCACAAGGGTCTCTAAAATCAATTCTTAAATACTTAAAACTAAAAGAAATCCCTTTCTATATCATGGGTAATGGTAGTAATGTATTTGCCCATGACTACGGATTTAAAGGGGCCATTATTCAAATATATAAGCACATGGGCGACATTATGGTTGAAGGCAAGGTTGTCACAGCAGGGGCAGGTGTCTTGCTATCGAAGTTAGCTTCTAAGATAGCAGAGGCGAAATTAACAGGCTTTGAATTTGCTGCGGGCATACCAGGTACCCTGGGGGGTGCTGTTTTTATGAATGCAGGCGCCTATGACGGTGAAATGAAAGATGTACTAGTTGAAGTTGAAGTTATAGATTATAATGGTAAGATATCAACAATCAAAGGCAGTGATTTAGAGCTTGGCTATCGAACATCCATATTACAGACCGAACATTTAATTGCCCTTACAGTTAAGATGCTATTCAACCAGGGCGATGAAATATTGATCAGAAATAAAATGAAAGAATTGAATCAAAGAAGGCAAGACAAGCAACCACTTGACTTACCAAGTGCCGGTAGTGCCTTTAAAAGACCGCTTGGTTATTATGCAGGTAAATTAATTATGGATGCTGGCCTTAGCGGATATAGAGTCGGTGGCGCATGTGTGAGTCAGAAACATTGTGGTTTTATTGTGAATGATCAAAATGCCACCTCAGAAGACTTGATCAAGCTGATTGAGCATATCAAACATACGGTGTATCACAAATTCAATGTGATATTGGAACCTGAAATTCGAATGATTTCATAGATAGGAGACCATATGCAATTCACAGTTATCACTGGCATGTCAGGTGCTGGAAAATCAACAGTATTAAAGATGATGGAAGATATAGGTTTCTTCTGTGTGGACAACCTGCCCCCAGCACTTATTAACAAATTTGCTGACATATGTTTCAGTCCGGAGTCAGGTATTAACAAGGTGGCACTGGGAATTGATATAAGAGGCGGGGACTTGTTTGAGGAGTTATTCCAAGAAACCGACAGACTTAAGAGCCAAGGATATGAGGTAGAAGTCATATTTTTAGAGGCCTCTGATGAAACATTGATTAAACGTTATAAAGAGACAAGAAGGAAGCATCCACTAGCAGGCTCAGACCGATTAGAGGATGGTATCAATAAAGAAAGAGAAATATTGAAAAGTGCTAAGAAACGCTCCACGTATATATTCGATACCTCTAATCTACTAACGAGAGAACTAAAAGAAGAAATCACTCATATATTTATGGAAGGTAAAACCTATGAAAACTTGACTGTAACAATTCTGGCATTTGGTTTTAAATACGGAATCCCTTCGGATTCGGATCTTGTTTTTGATGTGCGTTTTTTACCAAATCCATTTTACAATGCACAGATGCGTGCTTTAACTGGTAATGATGAGATGGTAAGAGACTATGTGATGAGTTTTGCTGTTGCTAAGGAATTCTTACGTCAGTTGGAAGAGATGGTTATCTTCTTACTGCCTAATTATATAAAAGAAGGTAAAAATCAATTGGTGATCAGTATTGGTTGTACTGGCGGTAAACATCGTTCGGTAACCCTGGCCAATGCCTTATATGAAAGACTTAAAGACGAGAATTATTTTGTCAACATACATCATAGGGATATAGGCAATGATGCAAAGAGAGGGCACTAATACATGCAATCAGATATAAAAGTAGTCTGTATCGGTGGCGGCACTGGTATATCAACCATGCTTAGAGGTATTAAAAAGCATACCGAGGATTTGATTGCAGTTGTTGCAGTCAGTGACAATGGTGGTAATTCTGGTGTGCTAAGAAAAGAAATGAATATGCTACCACCAGGAGACATCAGGAATTGCATATTAGCTTTGGCACAAACAGAACCAATAATGAATCAAGTATTTCAACATAGATTTACAGAAGGTACTTTAAGTGGCCACAATATGGGCAATCTGTTTTTAGCAGCGCTGACTGATATCTGTGGTAGCTTTGAACAGGCGGTAGAAAAAGCTAATGATGTTCTAGCAGTCAGAGGAAAAGTATTACCTGTGACGACAGAAGATATTCATTTGCTTGCTGTCCTCAGGGATGGTAAACATACAGTCGGCGAGAATGAGATAGTCATTGAAAGTAAGATGATGAATAACCCTATCGTATCGGTATCACTAGAACCTAGTCATCCAAAAGCTTATGAGAAGGCAGTTCGAGAGATTTTAGACGCAGACATCATCATACTTGGACCAGGAAGCCTATATACATCCATTATTCCAAATCTGATAGTAGTGGGTATCAAGGAAGCTATACTTAAGTCCAAGGCAACAACTTATTATGTAAGTAACATCATGACCCAACCTGGTGAGACGGACGGCTTTACGCTGAGTCAACATATTCTAGAAATAGAGAAGTATATCGGCAAGCATACTATTGATAAAATAGTAGTCAACATCGAACCGATTGATGATGAACATTTGCGATTATACGAAGAAGATGGTGCCAAGCAAGTGATTATAGATTATGAAAATCTACGAGATTATAACATAGTGTCAGGGAATCTGGTTCATGTAAGTAAGAGGGAGCGATACATCAGGCATAATGCAGACGATTTAGCGGCATTAATTATGGAACAAAGGAGTTGACCAGATGTCATTTTCAACCAAAGTTAAAGATGAATTAGTAAGGCATACAGGTGAGGGAAGACATTGTAAAATCGCAGAAGTTGCCGCAATTATCAATATGTGCGGTAAGGTTAGAGAGGTCGATGGGAAATTAAGTCTGAAAGTTCAGTCGGAAAACCCAGCAGTAGCTAGAAAATACTTTACAATTTTAAAGAAAACATTTAATATTAATGTTGAGATACTAATTCGCAGAAATAGACAACTAAAGAAGAACTATGTATATTCTGTTTTTATTACAGAACATAAAGATACAATGAAAGTATTAAAGGCCACACACATAATAAGAGAACAAAATGGTAGATTGGAAATTAATCATCATATTGATTCCTTGATAGTGGCCAGTACTTGTTGTAAACGGGCATATATAAGAGGCGCTTTTATAGCGGGGGGCTCTTTAAGTGATCCTGAGAAGACATATCATCTTGAGTTTGTTAATGTTCACGAAGTCCATAGTATTGATTTGGTTAAGCTGATTAATTCGTTTGAACTAGATGCTAAAATGATACAACGTAAGAAGTACTTTGTCGTGTATCTCAAAGAAGGACGACAGATAGTAGATTTACTGAATATTACAGAAGCGCATATAGCGTTAATGGAGCTTGAGAATCTTAGGATTTTAAAAGAGATGCGTAATAATGTGAATCGTATGGTGAACTGTGAAACAGCTAATATAAGTAAAACAGTACATGCTGCAGTTAAACAGTACGATGATATTATGTATATTGATGAAACAATTGGGATACATCAATTGGCTGAATCATTGGAAGCGGTAGCAAAGCTTCGCGTAGAGAACAGGGACGCTAGCCTCAAGGAACTCGGAGCTATGCTAGATCCACCTGTGGGTAAGTCTGGTGTTAATCATCGATTAAGAAAGATAAGTGCAATAGCTGATAGATTAAGGGGACAACAATGGCGTGCTTAAATCCAGCAAAAGGGAGGCAATCGAATGATCGAAAAGAAAATAGAAGTAAAAATACCTACAGGACTAGAAACAACACCAGTGGCTATGTTCGTACAAGTCGTGGGGCAGTTTTCAAGTAACGTATATGTATCTTTACAAAACAAAAAAGTCAATGGGAAAAGTATAATGGGCATGATGTCACTAGGTATCTTAGAAGGTGAAGATGTGACAGTAACTGTTGATGGTGAAGATGAAGTATCAGCAATGAAAAAAATCGAAGCGTATTTACTAGCAAATGCAGACAATTGATAAACTCACAAGACACTTCTGAAAAGATAGTGTCTTTTCTTTAAAGTGAAACAAGCACACAATCACAAAGGAGAAGGATATGCGTATAGATGGCAGAAGTAATGAAACACTTAGACCTATTAAGATAACAAAAGATTATATTTTATATCCAGAAGGTTCGGTACTGATTGAGATGGGAGGCACCAAGGTAATCTGTAATGCAACGGTAGAAGAAAGTGTCCCTAGGTTCAAGAAAGATAGTCTTGAAGGATGGGTCACTGCAGAATATAATATGTTACCAAGATCCACCAATACAAGAAATGAACGGGATATCAATCGCCTTAAAAAAAATAGCAGAAGTGTTGAGATACAAAGATTAATTGGTAGAAGTCTCCGGTCAGTAGTGGATTTTAAAGCTTTGGGTGAAAGAACAATCATATTGGACTGTGATGTCATACAAGCAGATGGAGGAACTAGAACTGCGTCTATAACAGGTGCCTATGTTGCTATGAGACTTGCATGCAAGAAATTAGTGGAATATGGACTAATAGAAAAGATGCCGCTTTCAGGGTATCTGGCAGCCATAAGTGTTGGTGTCGTAAATGGTGTGCCTATGCTTGACCTGTGTTACACCGAGGATTCTGAGGCAGAAGTAGATATGAATGTGGTTTTAACTGAAACGGGTGAATATGTGGAAGTACAAGGGACAGCAGAAGAGAGCCCTTATAGTAGATCTGTACTCAACCAATTACTTGACTTGTCTGAGATAGGCATTATGAAACTGATTCAGGAGCAAAAAAAGATACTGGGCATGTAAGGAGTCATATATGGAAACGACTGTAATATTTGCAACTAAGAATACATCGAAGATAAAAGAAATCAATGAGATCATGGCTGATTTAGGTATTAAAGTGCAGTCCCTGGCAGAAGCTGGTGTGGACATCGATGTCATAGAAGACGGTGCTACATTTGAAGAAAATGCAATTAAAAAAGCGAGAGAAATAAATGCAGTAACTGGCAGGTTAGTATTAGCGGATGATTCAGGACTTGAAGTGGATTATCTAAGTAAAGAGCCGGGCATCTACTCAGCTAGATATGCAGGTGAAGACACAATCTACCATATTAAAAACCAGATGATTATTGATCGTTTGGAAGGGGTGCCGGATGAAAAGAGAACCGCTAGGTTTGTATGTGCCATAGCAGCGGTATTTCCAGACGGTAGCGTGGTAACTAAAACTGAAACAATAGAAGGCATGATTGGCTACGCTGAAGCTGGGGCTAATGGCTTTGGATATGACCCTATATTCTATGTGCCTAAATACAGGTGTACAACAGCCCAGATGCCATCTGAATTAAAGAACCGACTAAGTCATAGGGGCAAGGCATTAAGAGCCATTAAAGGCCCCTTAGAGGCTTACTACCATGGTGCTAACGATGGGAATGAGAATAATGAGTAAATCAATAAAGGAATTGCACTATACATATGATCAAAAATTCACAAGAGTGCTTGTAATAAGCGACAGTCATAACCATATTACACATGCCATTAAGGTCATTCAAAGTGGTAGGTATGATCTTGTCTTGCACTTAGGTGACATTGTGAGCGATGTGGATGATTTAAGGTGTATATTTCCAGAGCTTAATATTGAGGGGGTCAGGGGGAACTGTGACTTCTATGATACGAATTATCCGGACATATTAATCGTAACAATCAACGGTGTGAAAATATTAGCATGTCATGGACATCAATTTAGAGTAAAAAGTGGTACAATGTTATTAGATGAATACGCAAAAAAAATAACAGCCAAGATTGCACTTTATGGGCACAGTCATCAGCATAAGTTATCTTATGAAGAAGACATAACCCTGTTAAACCCAGGCAGTATAGCACTTCCTAGAGGTGGTCCGAATCCTACATATGGCGTTATAGAAATTGAGAAAAACGGTGTCCTTCATAGCTCTCTACAGGAAATTAAAAAAAAAAAATGAAAAGAGTTGACAAACGTTTCTAACATATGTATAATAACACTTGCGTCTGATGAAAGGTTATTGATTTTATTAGAACGGGGTGTGGCTCAGCTTGGCTAGAGCGCTTGATTTGGGTTCAAGAGGCCGCAGGTTCGAATCCTGTCACCCCGATTTTCTGCGGGTGTAGTTCAGTGGTAGAACACCAGCCTTCCAAGCTGGCCATGTGGGTCCGATTCCCATCACCCGCTTTGTTTTATTTATAAGACATGAGCAAGATGAACTGCAACATGAAAGAATTATTAGATTGCCATTAGTGCAATTAACTGAGTGCCTGTAGCTCAGCAGGATAGAGCACCGGCCTTCTAAGCCGGGGGCCTAGGGTTCGAATCCCTACAGGCACGTTTTATGGTGGATATAGCTCAGTCGGTTAGAGCGCTAGGTTGTGGCCCTAGAGGTCGTGGGTTCGATCCCCATTATTCACCTTTCCATATCAATGATATGGGTAATGATTGTCATTAGTTATTATTGGGTATTCGCCAAGCGGTAAGGCACAGGACTTTGACTCCTGCATTCGCTGGTTCAAATCCAGCATACCCAGCTTACGGGCCGCTAGCTCAGTTGGCTAGAGCACTGGACTTTTAATCCAGGTGTCCTGGGTTCGAGCCCCAGGCGGCTCACTTAAAACATTAAAGATTCACCATATGTTTTTAACTCTTATGCGGGTGTGGCGGAACTGGCAGACGCACTAGACTTAGGATCTAGCGCCGTGAGGTGTGCAGGTTCAATTCCTGTCACCCGCATTGTGTGGTCATCTTGTATGACCGGAAAAAAACAACTACTAGAGATAGTGGTTGTTTTTTGTTGGGTGGAATCTATCACCCAATAGGGCTACTTTTAAAGTTGCTATTATGCTTATGTTGTAGACTATACTAATAGCAAAGCAATTTTAAATTACCTTGTGAAACAAATCAACAATACATAGGTATTAGGTCATGGATAATGATAACTGCTAGTCAAGTACAGTAGCAGAACTATTTGAAGAATTTAATAGACAGGATACCAGCGTTTACTTCTATTTTATGACTATACAAAAACAAATGACTTCACGACAAATTAAAATGACTTTAGTCACTAGGTAGGTATAAAGTACTGTATATTGGATGTTCTTACAGAAAAATATTAGATAAAATAGATTAATATTGATAAATCGTCAAAAATGAACATTCTGTTAACTTGACAACTCAGATGAGAAATATTATACTAAGCATAATGAATTGAATTGAGGCTCGGTTTTCTTAATTATCTATGATAAACAAGGGAACATGAGAAATGGGAATAGAACTCAGGTGTAATTGGAAAGTATGGATGACACAATCAAAATATAGACAAAGTAAGAACAAACACATAAAAGATAAAAAATCTTTACAATAATATAGATAAGTATGGTATCTATAATTATATTAATGGGTTAATAATTAAAG
>JAQICP010000188.1 GCA_027858555.1 Vallitaleaceae bacterium | reverse complement strand
GTACACCAGAGAAGCGGGGGTCAGAGGACTTAAGAAACAATTGTCAAAAATAGCAAGAGTTGCCAGTGAGAAGGTAGTCAGTAATTCAGTTGAGATGCCTTTTAAAATAAAAGTTTCAATGCTAGAAGATGTACTTGGAAAACAGAGAGTGCGTCATGAAGAAACTAATAAGGAGAATATTCCTGGGGTTGTAACAGGACTTGCATGGACACCGGTCGGTGGTGAAATACTCTTTATTGAAGGTACATTTATGCCAGGGAATGGTAAGTTGACATTAACTGGACAACTGGGATCTGTCATGAAAGAATCTGCGCAGATTTCCATGAGTCTGATTAGGTCAAGATTAGCCAATCAACTAAGCGGTCTTAATTTCACTACTAGTGATATTCATATACATGTGCCATCAGGTTCTACCCCAAAAGACGGACCATCTGCAGGGGTTGCCTTATTCACCAGTTTGGCTTCTTTGGCCTTAGGCAAGAAAGTGGATGCAAAGCTCGCTATGACAGGAGAAATCACTTTAAGAGGCGCTGTGACGCCTGTAGGTGGCATCAAGGAAAAAGTCATAGCCGCACACAGAGCTTGTGTTAAGAGAATTATCCTACCAAAGGATAATCAAAGAGATTTGGCAGAGATACCTGAAGAAGTTAAGGCAGATTTAGAATTTATATTTGTAAGTTCAGTTGAAGAAGTGATTGCATATGTATTTAACATCAAGTTACAGATGCCATCATTTAAGTTCGAACAAACTAGCGCTGATTTAGCGCAAGATATAGGAGGTGTATAATGGAAAGTCAAGTATTAGAAGCATTAGAGCAAGTAAGACCAGGTCTGCAAAGTGATGGTGGTGATGTGGAATTGGTGAGTATTGAAGAGGGTATTGTGACAGTTCGTTTGACTGGTCGCTGTGGTGGTTGCCCCATGTCTCAGATGACACTCAAGAATTTTATTGAAAGCACACTTAAAGCAGCAGTTCCAGGTGTTATTGAAGTTGTTGGTATTTAGTAGTGAAAAATAAGTAATGAAGAACAAAGCGTACTTCAAGTACGCGCTTTCAAAAAGAGAAATTATTCTCATGGAAAGGTCATATGAAGAACTTTCCTATTGAAAAATAAAGCGTATCTCATAAGTTATGAGGTACGCTTTTGTAATGATTATGTATTTCCTATGGTAGAACCGGGTATTTGTGGTACCCTATGCAACGCAATTTTCTTTCAGAAAAATGCATTAGGTCAGGAAAGTTCTCATCAAAAAATAGAACTTTCCTTTACAACGCATTTCTACCTACGGTAGAACCGTGTACTTGAGGTACCCTATGCATTAGGTCAGGAAAGTTCTCATTAAAAAAAATAGAACTTTCCTTTACAACGCATTTCTACCTGCGGAAGAACCGGGTACTTGTGGTACCCTATGCATTAGACTAATACTTATTAAATCGGTAGCCTGCACCCCAAACGGTTTCAATGATTTTGGGGTTAGAAGGATCTTTTTCAATTTTTTTTCTGATTTTTTGAACATGAACAGCAACTGTGCCAATATCACCAAATTCATCTTCGCCCCAGATACGGTCGAATAGTTTGGTCTTACTGTGTACGATGTCAGGATTTTGTATGAAATATAGTAACATATCAAATTCAGTCGTTGTGAAAGCAACTTCCTTATTATTAACAAATACCTTTCTAGAGTCTTGATTGATTAGGATACCGTTCAGATCAATCTCAACAAGACTGTTCTTTGAGAAGAATCGCTGATACCTTGATAATTGATTATTAACCCTTGCTACTAATTCGTTAGGGTTGAATGGTTTGGTCATGTAATCATCTGCGCCTAACCCTAACCCTTTTATCTTGTCCACATCATCCACGCGTGCTGATACGACGATACAAGGAATGTCTACTTTATCACGAATGGTCATTAATATATCGAAGCCATTAACGACAGGTAACATGATATCGATTATAATTAGATCATATTCGCCAGAAAGAGCAGCTTTTAAGCCTTTCTGACCATCACCTATTATGGTGACCACGTAGCCGTTAATTTCTAGAAAGTCCTTTTCAAGTGATGCAATATTGAGATCATCTTCAATAATCAGTATTTTATTCATTTTACCCATCTCCTCTTTGTCAGTTTGAATGTTGTAGGTTAATATCTTATTTAATGGTTTCTCTTAAAGTGAATGTAAAGGTGGAACCTTCTCCAAGAACACTATCAACCCATATTCTACCATCATGAGCCATGATCAGCTGTCTAGCGATGGCAAGACCTAGGCCTGAGCCACCGATGTCCTTATTACGGGCTTCATCAGCGCGATAAAACACATCAAATACATCAGGTAACTGATGAGAACTGATACCTTTACCATTGTCCTTGATACTGATCACTATACCTACTGGATTCGCATCAATTGAGCTTACTGTTATTTCAATGTTGGTTTCTTCTTTATCAGAATATTTGACGGCGTTTGATATTAGATTAGATAATACGCGATAAATCATTTTACCATCCATAAGTAACAAGGCATCTTCAGCTACAGCCACATTGAAGGCTAAGGTAACACCTTTTTCGTTAAGTTCTAGTTGTTTTTCAACAAATATATCAGTGAAATAATCATATATGGGTAATAATTCAAAATGATATTCCATCTGATTGATATCAAGTTTTGAAAACAGAAAAAGTTCATCAATCAATTGATTGGTATAAGCCGCATTTGAAGCAATAATATTAAGATAATTATTAAGTTTTTCTTCGCTATCAGCAACGCCTGCTTGGATACCATCAACATAACCAAGAATTGAGGTGATTGGTGTTTTTAAATCGTGTGAGATACCTGCAATTAATTCTTTGCGGTTATTCTCATATTTTTTTTTCATATCAGCAGCATCTTTTAGTTCGTGACTCATTCGATTAAAGGAATTGACCAAGTCGTT